>JAVBXL010000197.1 GCA_030824575.1 bacterium
GGCCATTGCGGCGGTCGCGAATGAGGATGACGACCTGCTGCGCCTCAAGGGCGTCGGTCCCAAACTCAAGAGTTTGCTAATCGAACTCGGCGTCACCCGCTATGCCCAGATCGCCGCCTGGGGCGATGTGGACATCGCCGCGATCGACGCGAAGCTCGGTAATTTCAAAGGCCGCCCGGTGCGCGACCATTGGGTCGACCAAGCCAAATATCTGGCCGCCGGCGACATTGCCGGCTTTGAAGCTAAATATGGGAAACTGTAAGCGCTGATGGGTCAGGCACCTACCGGCTTCGATGGAAGCCGAATGATGCCGCCCCGCCGCTCTGCCCCCGCCGTTCCGCCATGCCGCGCATTGGCGCGCCATGGCGTGGGGGCGAAAGACGCATTAGCGCTGGGCCAGCTGCACCGATGCCTTGCGGGTGATGGTCAGGCCGGCCTGCGCCCATTGCGCCTTCGAGCGGCAGCGGATCGTGGGAGCCAGCGATCCGCTCAGCGTTTCGCGGAAGCAATAGCGGTCGTTCTTCTGGTCATAGGTCACCTTGGCCTTGCCGAAGCTGCCCTGCGACTGGGCGAAGGCGGGGGTGCTGGCGGCCGAAACGGCGATGGCGGCGGCGACGACAGCGGCGGTGAAAGCGATGGTCTTCATGCGGATTGTCCTTCCCTGAACATGTGGTTGGCGATCCTTGCTGGATCATGCCAACGATATTGCAGGGGGCGTGCCAATTTCTAAAAAGGGCCAGGAAACGCCGGGTTTCCCATTAATTCTGGAAATCACCTAATGGATTTTCACCAGTAATTGGCATCCTGTCCAACTTGTCAGGAAATGATCCGGCAGCATCGAGGTGCCCTGGCAAGGATCGTATCTTTTATCGCTGCCGCCGCTTCAAGATAGGCCATCCTCCTGCGGCATGATCATCCGACATCCGCTCAATTCCGCAAGAGGATGACGTGCAGGAATCGCGGACCATGCGCGCCGCGGACATAGGTGCCTTCGATATCGGTGGTGCCCGATACGCCGGTGACCCAATAATGGGCGCGGGGTTGCGGGCCGGTCAGCGGGGCATCCTCCAGATAGGGAGCGATGTCGCGGACAGCCAGCAGCACGATATGATGCAGCGCCAGAAAATTGGGCAGCATCGGCGCGATCGGGCCGGTTTCGAATATCAGCGACCCGGTTTCCGCGATCCCCCTGCGCGCGATGGCAAGGGCGGCCACTTCGTCGGGCGCGGCGCTGTCGTGGAGAGTGAACCCGCTCCAGTCGCAGGCCGTCAGGCGCGGATCGGGGGGCAGGCAGAGCGTGCGCGCTTCACCCTGCCCCGCAAGATAGCGGGCGACGGCGGCAGGCAGGTCCGCCATGGACCCGATCACGTCATGGCTGGCATTGACGCTCGGCAAAGCGAGCCGGGCGAGAAATTCGGCTTCCAGCGCCGCCTCGTCCACCGCCGGACGCTCCGGCGCGACTAGCAGCGCGTCGGCTTCCGCATTGTCGGGCGACGGTCCTTTCAGCCGGGCGAGGATGGCGTCACGGGCACTCATAGGCGGCGCTCCCTCTGATATTGCGCCATGAAGGTCCGGGCGGCGGGCCTGGGCATGTCGCGATGGCGGGTCCAGCCGCCCGCCAGCGGCAATTGCGCGATCCAGCCCTTCGTCCCCAGCAAACGCATCACCCGCACGGCGATGCCGGTCCCCAGCCGATAGAGGCGCGGCCGGGTCGCGACCCAGGCCCAAAGGCCCAGCCCCGCACGCATCGACGTCGGCTCCAACCCCTCGCGCCAACTTTTCTCGCGCCAGCCTTTCAGCAACGTGGGCAGCGGGATGCGCACCGGGCACACCTCCTGGCATTTGCCGTTGAGGGTGCAGGCATGGATCAGGTCGCGATTGGCCGCCAGCCCGTCGAGCACCGGCGTCAACACTGCGCCCATCGGCCCCGGATAGGTGCCGCCATAGGCGTGGCCGCCGATCTGACGGAACACGACGCAATGATTCATGCACGCGCCGCAACGGATGCAGCGCAGCATCTCGGCCAGCCCCTCGTCGCGCATTTTCGTGCGGCCATTATCGACCAGCACGATGTGCATTTCCTCCGGCCCGTCGCGATCGCCAGCGCGTTTCGGCCCGGTATAGAAGGTCGTATATTGGGTCAGCGCCGCGCCGGTGGCCGATCGCGCCAGCATCCGCAGCATATGGATGGCGTGCGGCATGGACGGCACGATCTTCTCGATCCCCGCCGTCACGATATGGACGCGCGGCGGCACCAGCGACAATTCGGCATTGCCCTCATTGGTAACGGTGCAAACCGCGCCGCTATCGGCGATCAGGAAATTCGCGCCCGAAATGCCGACATCCGCGCCCAGCATCTGCGTGCGCAGTTCCCGCCGCGCGCTTTCCGCCATGGCGGCGATTGTTTCTTCCTGATGGGGCGAGCGATGCTTCGCCTTGAACAGCGCCGACACCTGCTCGCGCGTCTTGTGCATGGCGGGCCAGATGATGTGCGACGGCCGCTCGTCGGCCAGCTGGATAATATGCTCGGCAAGGTCCGTCTCGACCCGGCCGATCCCGGCTTCCGCCAGCGCATGGGGCAGGCCGATCTCTTCGCCCAGCATCGACTTTGACCGCGCGACGCTCTTTGCGCCCGCGGTCTTGCAGATGTCGATGACGATCTTGCAGGCGTCGTCGGCCGTGCTGGCCCAATGGACCTTGGCCCCCGCGACGATCGCGTTGGCCTCGAACTCTTCCAGATAATAGCCCAGATGCGCGATCACATGATCCTTGATCGCGGCGGCGCGCGTGCGGGCGGCCTCGAAATCAGGGAAGGCGTCGATCGCGATGGTCCGCTTCGCCTCTGCCGTCCCTGCGGTGCGCTCGACCGCGATCTTCAGGATCGGGTCGGCCAGCGCCGCGTCGGCGCGGTCAGTGAAACCGCTCATGCCTCTTCCCCGATCGCCGGCCCATCGCCAATGCCGGCGATCAGTTCGATCGCATGAAAGGCGCGTATCTTGCTCCCCTGGCGATGCAGCTTGCCCGCCATGTTCATCAGGCAGCCCAGGTCGCCCGCCAGCAACAGGTCGGCTCCGGTCGCATCGATCGCGTCCGCCTTTTCGCCAACGATGGCGTTGGAAATGGCGGGATATTTGACGCAGAAGGTGCCCCCAAAGCCGCAACATGTCTCCTCGCCCTGCAAAGGCGCGAAACGCAAGCCGTCGATAGCTTTCAGTAACCGACGCGGCTGCCCCTTGATCCCCAGTTCGCGCAGGCCCGAACAACTGTCATGATAGGTCGCCTTGGCGTCCATCGACACGCCTTCCGGCCGCCAGCCGCATATCTCATCGAGATAGGCCATGACCTCCCACGTCTTGCTCGCTACCGCCTGTGCCCGCGGCAACCATTCGGCGTCATGTTCGAATATTTCGGGATAATGGCAGCGGATCGTCCCCGCGCAGGAGCCGGACGGCACGACGATCGCCTCATAGTGTTCCAGCGCCGCGATCGTCTGCTTCGCCAGTGCGACGGCATGATCCCGGTCGCCGCTGTTGAGCGCGGGTTGGCCGCAACAGGTCTGCCCTTCCGGCACGACCACGTCGCACCCGGCCGCCTCCAGCGCGCGGATCGCGGCAAAGCCGATGCGTGGGCGCATCAGGTCGACCAGGCAGGTGACGAACAGGGCGACATTTCGGGGCATTATTGCAGATTCACATACATGCCGCCATCGACCAGCAGCGCCGCGCCGGTGACATAGGCGGCCATGTCCGACGCCAGGAAGACGATCGGTCCGGCCAGATCTTCCGGCGCGCCAAGACGCCCCAGCGGCACGCGCTTTTCCATATACTCGCGCTTTTCGACGTCGGCCAGATCATCCTTGTTGATCTCGGTCAGGATCGTGCCGGGCAGCACGCTGTTGCAGCGTATGCCATATTTGCCCAGCGCGATCGAGGTCGATTGCATCAGCGAATGCACGCCAGCCTTGGTCGGAGTATAATGCGTCTGATACTCCCCGCCGACCAGCGCGGAGATGGAGGAAACAGCCACGATCGACCCGCCATGCCCCTGTTTCACCATTTGCTGGGCAGCCGCCTGCACCATGAAATACGCGCCGTGCAGGTTCACCTTGAACGTCCGCTCGACCACATCGGCCGGCATGTCCAGAAAGGCGTGGAAGGGGCAAATCCCCGCATTGCTCACCATGACGTCGACCTTGCCGAAGGCTTCGACCGCCTTGGCGACGAAATCCTGCGCGGTCTGCGGGTCGGCGACGTCGCCCTTTACCGCGATGGCGCGCTGGCCCAGCGCCTCGATCTCCGCCACGCAGCTTGCGGCCGGACCATCGCTGTTCGCATAGTTGATCGCGACATCCGCACCATGCTGCGCCGCACCGATCGCGGCGGCGCGGCCGATGCCGGTCGATGCGCCGGTGATAAGGACGGTCTTGCCTTCAAGCAGCTTCATGGGGCGGATTTTCCTTCGATGATTATCGCCGCACCGGGCGGCGGGGGGATTTGACGCCGGGGGTCCAGCCCAGGTCGGCGCTGACCTTGTGCGCGGCGGCGCGAACATCGTCGCTCAGCGCCGCCATGCGATCATCATCCATATATTGGGCGGCGCTCGACAGGCTGATGGCGGCGACGATCGCGCCAGATGCGGCGCGGATCGGCGCGGCGACGCAGCGTATCTGGTCTTCATTCTCTTCCAGGTCGAATGCCCGGCCGGCGGCGACATAGCCGCGCATCCGTTCAAGCCAGCCATCATAGGCGACCGCATGGGTGCCCGCCGCCTGATCCGCGTCGAACAGCCGCCGCCAATTGCCCTCCGGATCATCCATCAGCAGCGCCTTGCCAAGCCCTGTCGAGGTCAAGGGATGCCGATCGCCGATCCGGCTGCTGATCTCCACCCGGCGGCGGCCGGGAATCTTGTCGAGATAGAGCGCCTGGTCGCCGTCGAGCCGGCCGAGATGCACGACATCTTCGCTGGCGGCGGCCAGCGCCTCCAGATGCGGCCGGGCGATCTGCACCAAGTCGGCCTGCGATTGGGCGAGGAAGCCCAACTGGAGCAGCTTTGGTCCCAACTGATAGCCCTCGCGCGGCAGGAATGTCAGGAAACCGCGCTCTACCATGGCGTTGGCGAGGCGATGGGTGGTTGAGCGCGTAAGCCCCATCCGTTCCGACAGGTCGGCCAGCTTGATCGGGCCGTCGATCACTTGGTCGAGCAGGTCCAGCCCGCGCTGCAAAGTCTGCGACCCGCCAGCTTTCCCAGATACCTTCGCCTTTTCATCTCGCCCCAAATTTTCCGGCGCATCCGATTCTGGGTTTGACGTTTTATATCTCATCTAATAACACTCTATCCCACAAAATGAGAAAAACAAGGGTGAAGGAGAGGCCAGCCATGATTCTTCCGATCGCGGCACCTCTTCCGATAGCCAGCTCTTATTGGTGTTTTGACCATATATTGGAAGTTTCTGCCGATGGCTCCCACATATTGGACGTCGGCATGGTTCAGGGAGTGTGTGCGTGCCGATCGTGACCTTGCCGAAGATCAAGCATGTCCGCGCCTTCACCGTGCGCGGTGGCGGGGCAGACTATCATGACCAGGGCGAAGGCCACTGGATCGACGATCATATCGCGACGCCCATGTCGAAATATCCCGAATATCGCCAGTCGCGCCAAAGCTTCGGCATCAATGTGCTGGGCACGCTGGTCGTTGAGATCGAGGCCGAGGACGGCACCGTCGGTTTCGCGGTGACGACTGGTGGCGAACCGGCCGCCTATATTGTTGAAAAGCATCTCGCCCGCTTCCTCGAAGGCCGCTCGCCGACCGATTATGAGAAGATCTGGGACCAGATGTATTTCTCGACCCAATATTATGGCCGCAAGGGGCTGGTCGTGAACGCGATTTCCGGGGTCGATCTGGCGCTGTGGGATCTGCTCGGCAAGCTGCGGCAGGAACCGGTCTATCATCTGCTAGGCGGCGCAGTGCGCGACGAACTGCAATTCTACGCCACCGGCGCGCGGCCCGACAAGGCCAAGGAATTCGGTTTCATCGGCGGCAAGATGGCGCTGCACCACGGCCCGGCCGAGGGTGTCGAGGGCCTGAAAAAGAACATCGCCGAACTAGCCGACATGCGCGAAAAGGTCGGCCCAGATTTCTGGCTGATGTGGGACTGCTGGATGGCGCTCGACGTCGATTATGCGACCCGTCTGGCCATCGCCGCGCATGACCTTGGCCTCAAATGGATCGAGGAGGCGATCAGCCCCGACGATTATTGGGGCTATCAACAGCTCAAGCGCAACGTGCCCAAGGGCATGCTGGTCACCACTGGCGAGCATGAAGCGACCCGCTGGGGCTTTCGCATGTTGCTGGAAATGGATTGCTGCGACATCATCCAGCCCGATGTCGGCTGGTGCGGGGGCGTGACCGAACTGCTCAAAATCAGCGCCCTGGCCGACGCGCATGGCAAGATGGTCGTGCCGCATGGCTCGTCCGTCTACAGCTATCATTTCGTCATCACCCGCCACAATTCGCCCTTCGCCGAATTTCTGATGATGCATCCGGGGCCGACCGAAGTGGTGCCGATGTTCCATCCCCAATTGCTGGGCGAACCGGTGCCGGAAAATGGCCGGATGAAGGTGACTGCGCTCGACAAGCCCGGCTTCGGCGTCGACCTCAACCCCGACATCGTGATGCACCGCCCATACACCCATTGATTGTTCGCAAAAGAGAGACTGATCCCATGAAATTCGTTCGTTTCGGCCAGCCTGGCCAGGAAAAGCCGGGTGTCATCGACAGCGATGGCCAGATTCGCGACCTGTCGAGCGTCGTCCCCGAACTGACCGTCGCAACGCTGGCCGCCGCCAAGACCGCCGACATCGACTCGCTGCCGATCGTGCAAGGCGCGCCGCGCTATGGTGTGCCGGTCAAGGGCATCGGCAAGATCGTCGCCATCGGCCTCAATTACGAGGATCATGCGATCGAATCCAACCTGCCGATCCCGACCGAACCGGTCATGTTCATGAAGGCGTTGTCGTCGCTGAACGGCCCCAATGACGAAGTCGTGCTGCCGAAAAACTCGACCCATGGCGACTGGGAAGTCGAACTGGGCGTCATCATCGGCGAAACCTGCCGCTATGTCAGCGAAGAGGACGCGCTGTCGAAGGTCGCCGGCTATACGCTGGTCAACGACGTGTCGGAACGCTTCAACCAGAAGCAGCGCGGCACGCAGTGGAGCAAGGGCAAGGGCCATGACACCTTCTGCCCGGTCGGCCCCTGGCTGGTGACGCCGGACGAAGTGGGCGATTGCCAGGACCTCGACATGTATCTCGATGTCAATGGCGAGCGGATGCAGACCGGCAACACGAAGACGATGATCTTCACCGTCGCCCAGCTGATTGCCTATGTCAGCGAATATATCACCCTGTATCCGGGCGACCTGATGATCACCGGCACGCCGCCGGGCGTGGGCGAGGGCAAGAAGCCTGACGCCATCTACCTCAAGGCCGGCGACGTCATGGCACTGGGCATCGCCAAGCTCGGCACTCAGACGCAGCAGGTGTTGGAATGGCGTCACCTTGGCGACGTGGTGCTGGGATGAGCGTCTATGCCGGCCGTTTTGCGGGCCGCAACGCGATCATCACCGGCGGCGCGTCAGGCCTGGGCAAGCAGGTCGCCGCCCGAATCGTCGCCGAAGGCGGACAGGTGGCGCTTTGGGATCTCAATCCCGAAGCGCTCGCCGCCACCAGCGCTGAAATCGGCGCGACCCATGTGGTTGCGCTCGACGTCAGCGATTATGCGGCCGTGGCCGCCGCTGCAAAGGAAAGCGCCGCAGCGCTGGGCAAGGTCGATATCCTGATCTGCTCGGCCGGCATCACCGGCGCGACCGCGACCGTCTGGGACTATCCGGTCGACAGCTTCCAACGCGTCATCGACATCAATTTGAATGGCCTCTTCTACTGCACCCGCGAAGTTGCGCCCTTCCTGCTGGAAAACGGCTATGGCCGGATCGTCAACCTGGCGTCCGTCGCGGGCAAGGAGGGCAATCCCAATGCGTCCGCCTACTCCGCCAGCAAGGCGGGCGTGATCGGCTTGACCAAGAGCTTGGGCAAGGAATTGGCGGGCAAAGGCGTGATTGCCAATGCGCTAACCCCCGCCACTTTCGAAAGCCCGATCCTGGACCAGCTTCCCCAGAGCCAGGTCGATTATATGCGCTCGAAAATCCCCATGGGTCGCTTGGGTCTGGTCGAGGAATCGGCCGCTATGGTCTGCTTCATGGCCAGCGAGGAATGTAGCTTCACCACCGCGTCCACCTTCGACACATCGGGTGGCCGTACCACCTTCTGACCCAAAGTCGCGCGGCGCGACTGGCCATCAAGAGCCTGCGCGCCGCAATCTGTCCTACCCCGTTCGGGCTGAGCGAAGTCGAAGCCCCCGCCCGAGCGCAGCGAAGGCTTCAACTTCGCTCAGCCTTGCCCTTCGACTCCGCTCAGGGCGAACGGGGTTGGGTGAACCGGACGACTTGCCTGATCACAATGCCTTGGAGAGGATAGCCATGATCCCCTTTGTCGATGCTCATATCCATCTGTGGGATCTCAGCCACATCCGTTACGACTGGCTAAGCGCACCTTTCTCTGACGACGGCCCGAACGGCAGCGTCGAACCCATCGCCCACGACTATGGCGTCGCCCACTATCGCGCCGACCTTGCCCGCTGGAATGTCGTGGGTGCCGTCCATGTCGATGCCGGCGCGGCGGCGGAGAGCGCCCTGCGCGAAACCCAATGGCTCGACGGTCTGGCGCAAGTCGAAGGCCTGCCGACCGGCCTCGTCGCCTTTGCCGCCTTGCATGATCCCGATGTCGATGTCCTGCTCGCCGCGCAGGCGGCCCATGAGCGGGTCAAGGGCATCCGCCATATCGTCAACTGGCACCGTGATCCCAAGCGGACCTATGGTCCCACCGACCTGACCGTCGATCCCCAATGGCAGGCGGGCTATGCGCTGCTGGCGAAACACGGTCTGACCTTTGACCTCCAATGCTATCCGGGCCAAATGCCGGGCCTCGTCCCGCTGATCGAACGTCATCCCGACATCCCCGTCATCATCAACCATATGGGGATGCCGGTCCTGACCGACCCCGATGGCTTGGCGGACTGGCGCGGGGGCATGAAGACGCTTGCCGCGCTGCCCCATGTCGCGGTGAAGTTGTCGGGCATGGGCTTCATCCGCCGCGACTGGACCCACGAGACGATCGAACCGCTGGTCCGCGAAACGATCGATCTGTTCGGCATAGACCGCTGTGCCTTCGCCAGCGATACGCCGACCGACACGCTTTTTGCCCCGATCGACCGCACCATGGACGCCTATCACGCCATCGTGGCGGACTATCCCGAAACCGATCGCCGCGCGCTCTTCGCTGGCAACGCCAACCGCCTCTATCGCCTGGGACTGGACCTATGATCGCAAATCCTCTGCTCGGCGTCCTCTTCCACTGGTTGGGCGGCCTCGCTTCGGCCAGCTTCTATGTGCCTTATCGCGGCGTGAAGCGTTGGAACTGGGAAATATTCTGGCTGACCGGGGGCATCTTCTCTTGGGTGATCGCGCCCTGGTTTTTCGCCTCGATCCAGACCAGCGACCTGATGGGTGTGATGGCCCAGGTGCCCTCGTCCGTGGTTGGCTGGTGTGTGTTCTTCGGCTTCCTCTGGGGCTTTGGCGGCCTGACCTATGGCCTCACCATGCGCTATCTGGGCCTCTCGCTCGGCATGGCATTGGTGCTGGGCCTGTGCACAGTGTTTGGCACACTGATCCCGCCGATCGTCGATGGCAGCTTCATGACGGAGATCGTCGGCACCCTGCATGGCCAGGTCGTGCTGCTGGGCCTGGCCGTCACGGTGCTGGGCATCATCGTCGTCGCGATGGCCGGCGCACGCAAGGATGCGGCATTGTCCACCGAGCAAAAGGCCGCCGCCGTCGCCGAATTTGATTTCAGGAAGGGCATCGCCGTCGCCATCTTCTCCGGCATCATGTCCAGTTGCTTTGCCTTCGGCCTTGCAGCCGGGCAGTCGGTGAATGAACTCAGCCGCGCGGCGGGCACCGGACCGCTCTGGGTCGGCCTGCCGACGCTTTGCATCGTCATGTTTGGCGGCCTGATCACCAATGCGCTCTGGTGCGCCTGGCTGATCGTGAAGAACAAGTCGGCAGGCCAATGGGTCGGCGCGGCGGATGCGTCGGGTCAACGCCCGGCATTGCTTCCTAACTTCCTTCTCTGTGCGCTCGCGGGCACGGCCTGGTATTTCCAGTTCTTCTTCTACACCATGGGCGAAAGCCAGATGGGTCGCTTCGGCTTCTCCAGCTGGACGCTGCACATGGCGTCGATCATCATCTTCGGCACCTGCTGGGGCTTCGCCTTCAGGGAGTGGAAGGACGCCGCCCCCGCCGTGCGCCGCATGGTGTGGAGCGGCGTCGGCCTGCTGATCTTCGCCACCCTCATCATCGGCTATGGCAACCGCCTGGCCGTCTGATGGGATGGCCCGGCGTCAATGCCGGGCCGGCACCGCGTCCGACTGGCGGCGGATCAGCTGATAGTCCAGCTTCACCTTGCCGATGATCCCGTCCGCACCCTCATCCTGACTGCGAAAGCGCATCGCCAACAGGCCTATCGCCTCCCGGCTCATGTCGCGGATCGGCTGGCGGATGGTCGTCAGCGCCGGCCAGATCGCACTCGCCAGCGGCGTATCGTCGAAGCCGCAGATGCTGATTTCGGCCGGCACGTTGATGCGTCGCTGGTGCGCGACCGTGATCGCCGCGGCGGCCATATCGTCGTTGCAGGCGAAGATCGCGGTCGGCCGCGGCTCCAGGCTCATCAGCCGCTCGGCCGCGTCCAGCCCCGACCGATAGCTATAGTCGCCCGGCACGATCAACTGGGCGTCATGGTCCAGCCCATGATGGAGCAGCGCATCGTGAAAGCCCTGTAAGCGCCGCGCGCTCGACCGGTGGCGCACATTGCCTTCGATGAAGCCGATCCGCCGATGCCCCAGTTCGATCAGGTGCCGGGTCAGGTCATAGGCGGCATGGCGGTCGTCGGTGCCCACCACCAGCATGTCCGACCCATCCTGATCCGGCGCGATCGCGACGATGGCGATATCGCGCGCCGTCAGCCCGGCTATCAGTTCCGGCCAATCGCACAGGGGCGGCGGCAGGATCACGCCGGCGACATTGGCATGGGCGACCTGCTCGACGATTTCTTCGGCAAAGGCGCCTGGCGCGCATTGTTCGACCACTAGATGCAGGTGCCGCTGCGGCGCTTCGCCCAGCGCCCCGAGCAGCAGTTCGCCCAGATAGGCTGACGTGGTGGAGTTGCTGTGCAACAGCGCTACGCGCCGGTCGGCGCTCCCGGCCAGCGCGCGGGCCGACGCATTGGGGATATAGCCCAGCTCCTTGACCGCCAGTTCGACCGCTCGCCGCGCCTTGGCGCTGACCAGCGCCTTGCCGTTGACCGCGCGCGACGCGGTCATGACCGACACGCCCGCGCAGGCGGCGACTTCCTTGATCGTGGGCGGCTTTTTCTTGGGGTCGCTTTTCTGCATCGCCTCTCCCCTAGCCGCTTTTACGGTCAAGGAAAATCATGGGGTTTCAAGGCGTGGAAAAGCCCGCCGGTCGCATTGACCGGCGGGCTTTTCAGGCATCTACAGGGCAGGCGGATCAATATTGGATGGTCACCGTCACCGCACGGCGGTTCTGTGCCCAGCTTGCCTCATCCGATCCCAGCGCCGCTGGTCGTTCCTTGCCATAGCTGACGGTGGTGATGCGGCCGGGCGCGATGCCCAGCGAGGCGAGATAGTTTTTCGCCGCATTGGCGCGGCGTTCGCCCAGCGCGATATTATAGTCGCGGGTGCCGCGTTCGTCGGCATGGCCCTCCACCGTCACGCGCACCGACGGATTCTGCTGCAACCAGGCGGCCTGGCTTTGCAACGTCGCCTGGTCCTCCGCATCGACATCATATTGGTCGAGGCCAAAGAAGATGCGGTCGGACGATACCGACGCGACGAAATCCTCCTGGCTGCCCTTGACCGGAGCGCCGGAACCCACCGGGCCGCTGGGTACAGTCGTGCCGCCGGTTCCGCCAGGGGCAGGGGGCAGCTCAGCCGGCGGCTTCTTCGAACAGGCGGCCAGCGCGATGATGGCGGTCGCCATCAACAGAGTCCGGGACAGTTTCATGGGGGTCTCCTTCGATATTCGCTATGCCGCCCGCTAGTGGTCCGATTCTGACATTTGCCACCCTATCCGATAAGGCGTGCTCAAATGTCAGAATCTTTTCGGACCACTAGCAATCTTTTGATTCTAGCGGATTTTACGATTTTGACATTTGCAGACCCATCCCAACCGCCAGGGGATGCAAATGTCAAAATCAATCCGCTAAGACAGTCATCAGGGTCCGTGATGTTCGTTACGCTGTCAAGACGACTAGGTTCCCCAATGGGCGAAGGCGTCTGAACCTGAGCTTAGGGCAGCAACGGTCCCCAGGCCGGATCGGAGCCGCTCAGCGGCGTCGGAATCCGCCGTTCGTTCACCCCGGTCAGATCGACCTGCCACACCTGGCTGCTGCCCTGCTTGCCCGGCGTCGTGCGGAAAAATTGCAGCACGCGGCCATTGGGCGACCAGGTCGGCTGCTCGTCCTGCCAGCCATTAGTCAGGATGCGCTCATTGTCGCCACTGGGCGTCATCACCGCCACTTTGAAATCGCCCGACAGCTTGGTGAAGGCGATCAGGTCGCCGCGCGGCGACCATTCGGGCGTCGCATAACGGCCGCCGCCATGGCTGATCCGCCGCTGGTTGGAACCGTCTGCATTCATCACATAGATTTGCTGCCCGCCCGACCGGTCGCTTTCGAACACGATCTGGCTGCCATCGGGCGAATAGCTGCCGCCCACATCGATGCCCGGCGAATTGGTCAGCCGTACCGGCGTGCCGCCATTGGCCGACACGCGATAAATGTCGGTGTTGCCCGCCACCGCCATCGAAAACAGGATGGAACGGCCATCGGGCGACCAGCGCGGCGCGAAGGTCGCGTTGGTGCTTTCGGTCACCAGCTTCTGCTGCCCGGCGCCGATGTCGTAGATATAGAGGCGCACCCGGCTGCCCAGATAGCTGACATAGAGGATCGATTTATAATCGGGCGAAAAGCGCGGCGTCAGCGCCATCGATTGGCCATTGGTGATGAAGCGGTGGTTCGCCCCATCCGAATCCATGATCGCCAGCCGCTTGACTCGCGCGCCCTTGGGACCGCTTTCGGCGATATAGGCGATGCGGCTGTCGAAGAAGGGGCTTTCGCCCGACAGCCGCGCATAGATGGCGTCGGCGCATTTATGCGCGGCCCGCCGCCAGTCGCGCGGCGCGACGACATAGCCCTGCCGCGTCAGTTCCTGCTTGAGCGCCACGTCATAGAGGTAGCAACCCACGGTGATGTCGGCCTCACCCCCGGTCGTGCGCACGAACCCCTGGACCAGCGCCTGATAGGCGTTCCATTTGTCATAAACCGGGTTGGTGACTTCTGCAAAGGCGACCGCCGGCATCCCGCCAGGTCCCGACGGATCGAACAGGCCGGAGCCTTTCAGGTCGGACGCGATCACCTCGGCGATCTTGCGCCCCAATTCGCTGGCGGTGCCGGCGGGGGTCGCCACATCCTGCTGCGCGGGCAGGGTGGGGATAGCAATGCTTGGCTTGTCAGTGGTATCGTCCGTCACACTGCCGGAAAGGCCGCCTTCGTCCGACGGCGGAGTTGACGGCGAGTTGACCTGCGCAAAGGCTGTCGCAGCGCAGAGCGACAGCAGCAAGCCAGTACAGAAGCGGATCGAGCGGTTGAGATGCATGGCGATCAAAGCCTCTTGTCGAAACGGAATGACACGATGTTCTTCCAAGTATCATAATATTCCGCCGGGAGGCGGAAAGGTGCAGCAGCGCGCACGGCCTTCATAGCATTTTCCTGATGAAGCGTGGCTTGCGGTCGGTTGCTGGGCGTCACGCCGGTCTGGTCTACTACGCTAGGTCCGTCTGCCAGACTGCCATCGCGATTGAGCCGCCAGCGTAGAATTGTTACCAACTGATCGGCATCGGCACCTGTAGGGGCCTTCCAATATCGCTTAAGTTGGCGACTGATTTCAGCGTTAAGCGCCGCCTTCTGCTGCGGCCCCATTGCGGCGGCCGGCGGCGGTGCCGCTTTACGCGGCGCGTCGTCCTTGGTGTCGATCCCTTTCAGGAAATCCTTGCCCAGCAACGACCCCTTGGGCTTGTCCGCCTTGCCTGCGCCGGACGCAAGCGCAGCCGCATCGGCCTTGGCCTTCGCATCGCTCTTGGCCTTGGCGTCGCTTTTCGCCTTGGCGTCGGCCTTGGCTTTCGCATCGGCTTTCGCTTTTGCGTCGCTCTTCGCCTTGGCGTCGCTCTTGGACGGCACGGCCGCCGCAGCCTTGGGCTTGTAAGGCGCTGGCTTGGCCTTGGGCGTGGGCTTTTCGGGCACCGCCTTGGGTTTCGGCGCGGCCTTGGCCACCTCTTTCTTCGGCAGCACAGGCTTGGGCTTGGCCGGGGCCTCCTTCACGACCGGCTTTGGCGGCGACGGCTTGGGCACCGCCTTGGGTGGTGGCGGCGCAGGCGTCGGCTCCGGGGCCGGTGCAGGCTCCGGCGCAGGCTTGGCATCTTCGGTCGGCCCTTCCTCCGGCGCGACGCTGGGCGGCGGCGGCTGGGTCGACACCTGCGGCGCGGTCGATTGCAGCGCCACCTCGTCCACCAGGCTCACGTCCATCGGCGGCGACTTCAGCTTCAACGGATTGGGGGTGGCCAGGAATCCGGCCGACAGCAATCCGAACAGCAGGACATGTCCTGCCGTCGCGACGCCCAGGCCGATCTTTTCCGCGCGCTCCATATGGCTGACCTATGGTCCCTATTCTGAACCGTCGCTGGCCGAACCGGCGTCCGACCCGGTGCTGACCAGCGATACCTTGTTCAAGCCCGCGCGATTGAGTTCGCCCATCACCCGCATCACCCGGCCATAGTCCAGCGCGGTGTCGGCGCGCAGGAAGATTTGCGGCGGCTCCGGCTGGCCCGCATGGGCGGCGGCGATTTCCGCCAGCCGATCGGGCAGGTCGGCGTCGCTGATCTGCGCCTCGTCGATGAACAGCCCGCCGTCGCGGTCGATCGACAGGATCGTCGGCTTGGCGTCCGCGTCCAGTCCCTTCGCGCGGGTTTCGGGCAGGTTCACCGGCACCCCGGTCACCAGCAGCGGCGCTGTCACCATGAAGATGATGAGCAGCACCAGCATGACGTCGACCAGCGGCGTCACATTGATGTCGGCCATCGGCGCGCGCCCGCGCCCGCGGCGACTGGATGGTGGGCCGGACATCGCCATTATCGCGGGCCCTTCTTTGCAGCGATGCCCAAGATCATCGCTTTTTTGATTACAGCGATGCCCAAGATCATCGCTGGGACTCCAGTTCCCGGCTCAGCGTGGAATAGAAGCTGTCGGCAAAGCGGGTCAGCCCTGCTTCCAGCCGGTTGATGCCATGACTGAACCGGTTGTAGGCGATCAGCGCGGGGATCGCCGCGAACAGGCCGATGGCCGTGGCGAACAGCGCTTCGGCAATGCCCGGCGCGACCACCGCAAGGGAACTGTTCTGCTCGGCGGCGATCGAGGTGAAGGCGCGCATGATGCCCCACACCGTCCCGAACAGGCCGATGAAAGGCGCGGCCGATGCCACCGTCGCCAATATGTTGAGGCGATCGGACAGGCGATCGATCTCGGACGCGATCACGCTCGACATCGACGTCCCCAGCCGGTCGCGCGTGCCGTCGCGGTCGATCACCTTCTGCGCAGTCGATCGCCGCCATTCGGTGACGCCCGCCGCCATCACCTTGGCCGCCGGGAAATCGGTCTTGCCGCGCGCTTCGTAAAAGCGGTCGATATCCTCCGCCTTCCAGAAATCGGCCTCGAACTTGCGGCTTTCCTTGCTCGCCTTGCGCAGGCTGACGCTGAAGCTGATGATGATCGCCCAGGTCCAGATGCTGGCCAGCAACAGGCCCAGCATCACGCCCTTCACGACGATGTCGGCCTGAAGAAACAAGGCGAGCGGGGATATGGTCGCGGCGTCGGTGATGGTGCCGGCAGGCAGGTTGAGGGTCATGGGTGAAGGTCTTCCCCTTGGCAAAGGCGGGTGAAAATGGCGGTCCAGGCTTTGGGTTGCCGTTGCGGGCGACCCTGCGGCGTCAGCCAGGCGACGGTGATGGTGGCGTTCGTCAACTCTTCTTGCCCGCGCATGACTCTCTGGTGAATGGCGCAACTTGCCGCGCACACATCCGCAACGCGGCTCGCCACCATCAGGTCGTCGTCCAGCCGGGCGGGGCGGCGGTAGCGGATCTGGAGGTCGGTAACGGCATAGACGCCCGCACCCCCTTCATGGTTGGCACGCTGGTCGATCCCGGCGATGCGCAGCATGTCGGACCGGGCGCGCTCCATATAGCGCAGATAATTGGCGTGATAGACCAGCCCCGACAGGTCGGTATCCTCGAAATAGACGCGCAGCGGGAAATGATGCACGGCGGCAAGGAAGCGTCCGGTCGCCGGCGCGGGCATCAGGTCTGAAACGGACATCGCGCGCTTTTAACCATGGCGCAGCGCCCACGCAAAGCCGGAAATGGCGGGTGCGCCTGCAATCGGTCGTCGCCACCATGCGATCTGGCCTGTCTGATTGCATAGGCGTCGGATACTGGTCGCCGGACGACAGCGTCGCTAAGGGAGAGGCGACGATTCACCAGGGAGAGCAAGGCATGACGGATATTCGGACAGTAGGCGTGATCGGCGCGGGACAGATGGGCGCGGGCATCGCCCAGGTCGCGGCGCAGGCGGGCTATGACGTCATATTGTCGGATATCGACCTGCCCCGCGCGGAAAAAGGGCTGGCGGGCATCGCCAAGCTGCTGGCCAAGGCGGTAAACAAGGAAAAGATCACGCAGGCCGATGCCGACGCTACGCTCGCCCGGATCACCCCCGTTGGCGACATCGCCCCGCTGGCCGACGCGCAACTGGTGATCGAGGCCGCGACCGAGCGCGAGGAGGTGAAGCGCGCCATCTTCGCCAATGTCGGCAAGATTCTGGCCGCCGACGCGATCCTGGCCACCAACACATCCTCGATTCCGATCACCCGCCTGGCGCAGGCCGCGCCCGATGCCGGGCGCTTCGTGGGCGTCCATTTCTTCAATCCGGTGCCGGTGATGGTGTTGGTGGAGGTCATTCGCGGCCTTGCCACCACGCCAGAAACCGTCGCCGCGGTAGAGGGGTTCGCCTCGCGCATCGGCAAGACCACCGTCCATGCCTTCGACGCGCCCGGTTTCGTCGTGAACCGCATCCTGCTGCCGATGCTGAACGAGGCGGTGTTCGTGCTGGGCGAAGGCGTGGGCAGCATCACCGATATCGACCAAGGCTGCAAGCTTGGCCTTAATCACCCGATGGGGCCGCTGACCTTGCTCGACTTCGTCGGCCTGGATACCGCGCTGGAAATCCTCAACGTCTTCCTCAGCACCACCGGCGACCCCAAATATCGCCCTGCGCCTTTGCTGGTCAAATATGTCGAAGCGGGTTGGTACGGCCGCAAGACCGGCAAGGGCTTCTACGACTATAGCGGCGCAGAACCCGTGCCGACGCGCTGAACCATTGGGAGGGGGGTGGGTGTAAAATCCTTCCACCCGTTCGCCCTGAGCTTATCGAAGGGCCGAACGGAGAACTAATGGTGATGTCACCCCGCGCTCAACCCATGTTTTTTCATGCAATGGCGCAACTGGTCGTAGGTCAGGCCCAGCCCCTTGGCGGTCGCCCGCTGATTATAGCGAAACCGGTCCAGCGCCGCGCGGATGATCGCCGCTTCATGCCCGTCCACGGCGGCGCGCAGGTCGTTAATCTCGTCATAGGGCAGGGCGGTCGCTGACGGCGCGGCAGGCGTGTCACCCGGCGTCGCCTCCGCGCGCTTCATCATCGACTTGGGCTTCCAGGGCGACGCGAACGGGTCGAAGGTGATCCGGCTGATCGGCCGCCCCGGCTCGTTCCAGCGATAGACCGCTCGCTCCACCACATTGCGCAACTCGCGCACATTGCCCGGCCAGCCATGGCCCTCCAGTTCCGCCGCGCAGGCCGTCGTGAAGCCGGGCCATTGCGGCCAGTCGCGCTCGGCCGCCATGCGCCGACCGAAATGATCGGCCAGGACGCTGATGTCGCCTTCGCGCGCGCGCAGCGGGGGCAGGGTGATGACCTCGAAACTCAGCCGGTCGAGCAGGTCGGGGCGAAACCGTCCGGCGTCGGCGGCGGCGGGTAGATCCTCGTTGGTCGCAGCGACGATGCGGACGTCCACGGTCAACGGCTTCGACGCGCCGATGCGCGTGACCTCGCCATATTCGACCACGCGCAACAACCGTTCCTGCGCCGCCATCGACAATGTGCCCAGTTCATCCAGGAACAATGTGCCGCCATCGGCATCCTCGAACCGGCCCGGCCGCGCCTTGGTCGCGCCGGTAAAGGCGCCCTGTTCATGGCCGAACAGTTCTGCCTCGATCAATGTTTCGGGCAGTGCCGCGCAATTCATCGTGATCAGCGGTTCACCCCAACGTGGCGACAGGTGATGCAGCCGCTCGGCGATCAACTCCTTGCCGGTGCCGCGTTCGCCGATCACCAGCACCGGCCGGTTCAACTCGGCCGCCCGGCCGGCCTGCTCCACCGCGTCGAGAAATACCGAGGACTGGCCGATAAATTGCGTATTTTTCTCCATGCGCCAACTTATGGTGAAATTTCCCACTCCTTGGCAAGGGACATATTGGCACATCCCCCTGCGATGGTCCAAAAAATGGCAGAAAATCGGGTATTTTTCGAAACTGGCACGGCTTCTGCAATGCTCAGGGCAATCCGCAACCAATCGCGGAACCTATGAAGGCCAAGGTTCAGGGAGTATGACGATGACCAACCAGAGCAACAGTGTTCGCGAAATCAGCCAGCTGATGTCGGCCGCCATCGCCGCCCTGCTGTTCGGATCGACCATGATCCTTTCGGCGGTCGGCCCGGCCCGCGCCAGCGAAGCACCGATCCTCGCGGCGCAGCAAAGCACCGCCCCCTTGCGCTATTTGGCGTAAGCGGCACCAGTCTTCCCAAGACAATAAGACCAGGAGTGACGTTAAAATGGGTATTTTCTCCCGCACCCGCGACATCATCGCCGCCAATGTGACCGACCTGCTCGACAAGGCGGAAGACCCCGCGAAGATGATCCGCATGATCATCCTCGAAATGGAGGAGACGCTGGTCGAAGTCCGCGCATCCGCCGCCCGCACCATTGCCGACCAGAAGGAAATGCGCCGCCACATCGCCAAGCTGACCGCCTTGCAGGACAGCTGGACCGAAAAGGCGCAGCTCGCTCTGTCCAAGGATCGCGAAGACTTGGCCAAAGCTGCGCTGGTGGAACGCCAGAAGGCGACCGACATGGCCGATCATCTGAGCCATGAGATCGCGACGCTCGACGAAGCGCTGCGCGCCTCGGAAGAGGACATCGCCAAGTTGCAGGGCAAGCTGCGCGAAGCCCGCGCCCGCCAGAACAGCCTGGTGACCCGGATGCAGAGCGCGGAAAACCGTCTGCGGGTGCGCGAAGCCTATGCCGGTGAGAAGGTCAACGACGCCTTCGCCCGCTTCGACATGCTCGAACGCCGGGTGGACATGGCCGAAGGCCGCGCCGACGCCGTGACGCTGGGCGGTCAACCCAAGACGCTGGAGGAGGAGATTGCGGAATTGAAGTCGGCCGACAAGGTCGATGCCGATCTCGCCGCGCTCAAAGCCTCGATGAACGCCGACAAGACCGGGGGAGCCTGACGCCATGGAGGACATATTCCTGCCCATCATGATCTGCGGCATGTTGTTCATCGGCATGCCCTGGCTGATCTTCCACTATGTCACCAAATGGAAGCAGGCGCCCAAGATCACCGATGAGGACGAGAAGCTGCTGGATGACCTCCACCTTCTCGCCCGCCGTCTGGAGGAAAGGCTCCAGACGGTCGAACGGATCGTCGCCGCCGACAATCCCGATTTCCGCCCCTCTCGCCCGTCGGCCGACGACGGCTACGAACTCGACCGGAGGAACTGACATGGCCGCCCGCCGTACCAAATTCTACCTCGACAAGAAAAATGGCAAATGGTCGGGCGTGTGCGCCGGCATCGCCGACTATAGCGGGATCGACGTGACCTGGGTTCGGGTCGGCGCGGTGCTGGTCACGCTGATGGGGGCCTTCCCCTGGACGCTAATCGCCTATGCCTGCGCCGTCTATTTCGCCGACAACAAACCCGTGGGCCTCTATTCGGACCGCGACGACGAGAAATTCTGGCAGGGCGTGCGGACCAACCCGACCCGCTCCACCCGCGACGTCCGCTCCAAGTTTCGCGACATCGATCGCCGCCTGGCCGACATCGAAATCTATTATACCAGCCGCAACACCCGCCTCGCCGACGAGATCGACAGCCTGCGCTGAGCGCCGCGTCGGGGCATCATAACAGGGGAGAATGTTCATGAGCTTTAGTGGACCCTATTTCGTCCTCGCCATCATCGCCATGTCGACGCTGGGCTGGATGTTCACCACCTGGGTCCGTGCCCGGCACGGCTATCCGGTCGAAAATGAATGGAGCGGCACCGTTGATCGAACGGACGCCGACGCTGGTCGAAAAATCGACCTTCTTTCCAACGAAAACGAAAAGCTGACTGGCCGCATCAGCCGCCTCGAAGACCGCATCGCGGTGCTGGAAAGGATCGCCACCGATCCTGCCGCCCGCACCGCGCGCGAAATCGACGCGCTGCGCTGATATTGGCGAGCCAAGGGGAGTATCATCATGTTTCCATTCGAAGCCTTTGCCCCGGTCGCGGTCATCGTCGGATCGCTGGCGGTCGGCGGCTGGATCTTCACCACCTGGCTGCGTGTGAAGAATGGCTATCCGCTGGAAAACAGCTGGGGAAAGCCCGTCTATCCGCAGAAGAACGAGGAAATGGTCGAACGCATCAAGCTGCTGAGCCAGGAAAACGCCCAGCTGCGCGCCGAGATCGGATCGATGAAGGACCGGCTCGCCGTGGTGGAGCGAATCGTCACCGACGGCAGCCACCAACTGGCCCGTGAGATCGAACAACTGCGCAGCCCGGCCAACTAAGGCCAGAGAGCATAGCGCCATCAGGGAGTGATCGACATGAATCCGTTTGAAATGGTCGTTGCAATCATCGCCATCACCGCCATCGCCAGCGTTCTGCGCGCCAAATATGGCGTCGTGCGCCGCGACAAGGGCGAAGACTTCATCCAGCGCGGCCCGGACCCCGAAGCCGAACGGCTGCGCGCGGAAGTGAAGGCGCTCAAGGATCGCGTCGCCGTACTGGAACGGCTGGCGACGGACGGCTCCAGCGCGCTGGAGCGGGAATTTGAAAAACTGCGGGACCGCGACTGAACATAGTCCGCGCCGGACAGGGAGGCTTAGATGCAAGACCCCTATCTTTACATCACCCTGGCGACGACCAGTCTGCTCGGCCTCGCCATCATCGTCGCCGCTGGGTTGCGCGGCTGGAACGGCTGGCTGGAGTTCAAGCGCGCCGAACTGGGCCGCCGCTTCGAGGAAGCCGCGCCGCCAAGCGCGTCCGCCAGGATCGAGGTCGCTGACCTCAAGGAACGCATCCGCAAGCTGGAAGCGATCGCCGCAGGCGTGGATTTGTAGAGCAAGATGACTTCAGATTGCTTGGCATCCGTTCGTACTAAGTAGAGACTGAGCTTGTCGAAGGCTCGTATCGAAGTACCAAACGCGGCGCGTAATCCTTCGATACGCCATTTCGACAAGCTCGATAGCTACTCAGGACCAACGGATCAGGGTAAAGTCACCAGGCTCTAAAAATCTCAATTCCCATTCCGTTCGTTCGAAACGAACGGCGAATGTGAAAAAGAGCGCGGTGCTTAAGCGCCGCGCTCTTTTTCCAACCCGCAGCGAAGGCCCTACCCCCGCAGCGACCCGCCCAGCTTCTGCGCGGCCTTGACCACTGCAGCGCTGATCGTTTCCAGCTCTTCCTGGCTGAAACTCTTCTCGCCAGGCTGCAACGTCACCTCGATCGCCAGCGACTTGAAGCCCTCCTCCACGCCCGGCCCGACGAAGACGTCGAACAGGCGCACATCGACGATGGACTTCTTGTCCGCGCCCTTCACGCCCCGCACCAGCGCATCGGCCTCGACCGTTTTCGGCACGATAAAGGCGAAATCGCGCTTCACCGCCTGCAACGCGGGCGGCGCGTAGGGCGCGCGCATGAAGCCGCTCTTGCGCTTGCCCGGAATCGCGTCGAGGAAAATTTCGCCCGCGACCACCGTGCCCGACAGCCCGAATTGCTTCGCCAGCGATGGGTGCAGCACACCATATTCGGCCAGCACCGCCTTCGGCCCCAGCCGCAGCGTGCCGGACTGACCCGGATGATAGGCGGCCGACGCCTCCCCGAAATTCTGGAGATTGCCGACCGGCGCGCCGGCCGCGGCCAGCAGCGCGATCACCTCGGCTTTGGCGTCGAAGGCGTCGAAGCCCTGCGCCTTGCCCGTCTGCCAGCCCCGCGCTACCTTCTCGCCCGCCAGCACGAAGCCCACGGTCGCCCGCTCACCCTGCTTGAAATAGCGGCGGCCCAGTTCGAACAGCCGCACGCTCGTCGCGCTGCGATCGACATTGCGCTTCGTCGCCGACAGCAGGCCGGGCAGCAGCGAAGGCCGCATGACCTTCAATTCCTCGGAAATCGGGTTCGCCAACGTCCAGTCGCCCCCGCCCACGGCGGCGGCTTCCTTTTCGGCGATGAACGACCAGTTGATCGCTTCGGCCATCCCGCGCGCAGCGGCGGTGCGGCGCACCCGGCGCTCGACCATCTGCTCAGGCGTGGCGGTCGGGCGGGCGACGCCCGGCACGCGCGGCAACGGGGTGGACGGCACCTGGTCCAGGCCGACGATGCGCACCACTTCCTCGACAATGTCGGGCCAGCCATCGACGTCGCGGCGCCATGTCGGCACGATGATCGTCCAGCTGCCCGGCACCGTCACCGGCATGCCGTCTTCATATTCGACGCGGCTCGCCTCGCCGCTGACGCCAAAGCCCAGGCTCTCCAATATGCGCTTCTGTTCGTCGGCGGGCACATGCACGCCGGCCAGCGCCAGGCACTGGTCGGGCGCATAGGCCACTGTCCGCGGCGTCGCGGGCGGGGTGCCGGCACGGGTCGCTTGGCTGGGCGTACCACCGCACAGGCTCACCACCAGGCTGGTCGCGATCGACAGGCCGTCGTCCAGAAACGCCGGATCGACCCCACGCTCGAACCGGCCCCGTGCGTCCGACGTCAGGGTCAGCTTCTGCCCCGTCATCGCGATCCGCTCTGGCGTGAAGTAAGCGCATTCGATCAATACGTCGGTCGTACCATCCTGCGCGCCCGAATGTTCGCCGCCCATGATGCCGCCGATATCGTGCACGGCTTCGTCATCGGCGATGACGGTCATCGTCTCGTCCACGCTATAGGTCTTGCCGTTGAGCGCCAGCGCCTGCTCGCCCACCTTGCCTTTGCGCGCGACCAGCCCACCCTTCAGACTCGCCATGTCATAGACGTGTAGCGGCCGGCCAAGATCGAACATGATATAATTGGTGATATCGACCAGCGTGCTGATCGGCTTCTGGCCAATGGCTTTGAGGCGCTTGGCCATCCATTCGGGCGACGCGCCATTGGTCACGCCGCGCACCGTGCGCGCGAAAAAGGCGGGGCAGCCGTCCATATCGTCGGTGCGCACATCCGGCCCCGGACCCACGCCGGCGATCTCCGGCACGATGATGGCGTTGAGCGTGCCCAGGCCCGCCGCCGCCAGATCGCGCGCGATCCCGCGCACGCCCATGCAATCCTGACGGTTGGGGGTGACGCTGACATCGATCACCGGATCGTTCAGCCCCGCCCAGTCGGCATAGACCTGCCCCACCGGCGCGGCTGCATCCAGTTCGATGATGCCGTCATGATCGTCGCCCAGTTCCAGCTCGCGCGTGGAACACATCATGCCGTTGGATTCGACGCCCCGGATCGCGGTCTTTTTCAGAACCATGCCGTTGGATGGCACCACCGCGCCCTCCACGCCGAACACGCCGACCAGCCCCGCACGCGCATTGGGCGCGCCGCACACGACCTGCAACGGATTGCCATCGCCATGGTCGACGCTCAGCACCTGCAACTTGTCGGCCTGCGGATGACGCTCGGCGCTCAGCACCCTGGCGATCTTGAACCCGGCCAGCTTTTCGGCCGGATTCTCGACGCCCTCGATCTCCAGCCCGATGGCGTTCAGCGTCTTGAGGATCGTCGTCAGGTCCGCATCGGTGTTCAGATGCGTCTTGAGCCAGCTCAGGGTGAACTTCATGCGCCTACGCCTCCGCTCAGCGTGGGCACGTCCAGCGCCGAAAAACCATAATGTTTCAGCCAGCGCAGATCGCCGTCGAAGAAAGCGCGCAAGTCGTTCATCCCGTATTTGAGCATGGCGAGGCGATCGACCCCGGTGCCAAAGGCAAAGCCCTGCCACTCGTCGGGGTCCAGCCCGCACGCCGCGATCACCTTGCGGTTGACCATCCCGCTGCCCAGCACTTCCAGCCAGCCGCCATCGGCCGCATCGCCGTCCCCGCCGATGACCCGCTGGCCATTGGTCAGCGTATAGCCGACATCGACCTCAACCGACGGTTCGGTGAAGGGGAAATAACTGGGGCGCAGGCGCAGGACGATGTCCTCGCGCTCGAAAAACGCCTTCAGGAACGTCTCCAGCGTCCATTTCAGGTGGCCCAGCGTGATCCCCTTGTCGATCACCAGTCCCTCGATCTGATGGAACATCGGTGTGTGGGTCGCATCGCTGTCGCTGCGATAGACGCGGCCCGGCGCAATGATGCGGATCGGCGGCGGCGCGCCATTCATCATCGTGCGAATCTGCACCGGCGACGTATGCGTGCGTAGCAGCATCCGCTTCTGCCCGTCCTCATCGGGAAAGTAGAAGGTGTCGTGCATCGCCCGCGCCGGGTGCGTCTCGGGAATGTTGAGCGCGGTGAAGTTATGCCAGTCGTCCTCGATCTCCGGCCCGGTGGCGACCGAGAAGCCCAGGTCGGCGAAGATTTCCGCCAGCTCGTCCATCACCTGACTGACCGGATGGACGCTGCCCTGCGGGCCAAGATCGGCGGGCAGGGTCATGTCGACCTTCTCCGACGCCAGCTTGGCGTCGAGCGCGGCCTGCTCCAGCGCCGCCTTCCTGTCGGCCAATGCCGCCGTCACGCTTTCGCGCAAATCCTGGATCGGCGGCCCTTTTTCCATCCGCTCCTCGGGCGACATCGGGCCGAGCGTTTTGAGCAGGCCGGTCACGACCCCGCTCTTGCCCAGCGCGCCGACCCGCAGCGCCTCCAGCGCATCAAGCGTGTCGGCGGCGGCAATGTCGGCGATCAGGCCGGCTTTCAATGCGCTAATTTCAGTCATAAATCTTCCAGAGCCTGTGATGGCGGAAACATGCCCGCGGCCTTAGCGACGCCGGGCGTTCAAGGAAAGGGCCAGGCCAGGAAAGCGCTACGCCCGCGCCCCCAGCAGCGCCCCGCCAAAGCCGATGAACATGAGGCCGGTGCCACGGTTGAACAGCGTCTGCCGGTTGTCTGGCGCCAGCCAGCGCGCCAGGCGCAACCCGCCCAGCGCATAGACGGCGTACCAGAAGCTTTCGATCACCACGAAACTGGCGATCAGGATCACAAGCTGGAGCCAGAAAGGCCGGTCCAGCTCGATGAACTGGGGAAAGAGCGCCGCGGCGAAGATGATCAGCTTGGGATTGGCCAACCCCGTCAGCAGCCCGCTGCCATAGAGGGCGCGCGTGGAACGCGCATGGGTCGCGCCAGTCGCATCGCCGCCCACCGGCGCGCGCCACGCCTTGATCCCCAACCAGACCAGATAGGCGACGCCGGCATAGCGCAGCACGTCGAACAGCCGTGGCGACGCCTTGAGCAGCGCGCCCAGGCCCAGTGCGGACGCGACCAGGCACAGCAGCACCGCGCTCATCAGGCCCGCCATCGTCGCCATCGCCTTGCGCGGCCCATGGGCGATGCTCTGCGTCATCACATGCAGCATATTGGGGCCGGGCGTGGCCGATATCAGGAAAACCGCCGTAACGTACAACCACCACAGATGCAGCGACATGACGCGAACCTTCCGAAATAAAGCCCGTTAGGGCTGAGCTAAGTCGAAGCCCTCCGCTGAACCAAGTGAAGCGCCTCGCCAAGCTTGGCAGAACCCTTCGACTTCGCTCAGGGGGAGCGGGGCGTTGGCGAACAAACAAAAAGGGCGCCGGAAGCATCTGCCCCCGGCGCCCTTTTGACGATCTTGCGACCGACTGGTTCAGGCCGCGGGCAGCGCAGCCTTCGCCTGGGCGATGATGGCGCTAAACGCCTCGCCTTCGTGCATCGCAATGTCGGCCAGGACCTTGCGGTCCAGTTCGACGCCCGCCAGCTTCAAGCCGTGCATGAACTGCGAATAGGTCAGGCCTTCAGCGCGGACACCCGCGTTGATGCGCTGAATCCACAGACCACGGAAGCTGCGCTTCTTGACCTTGCGATCGCGATAAGCATACTGGCCGGCCTTTTCGACGGCCTGGCGAGCGATACGGATGGTGTTCTTGCGACGGCCATAATAGCCCTTCGCCTGAACCAGCAACCGCTTATGCTTCGCCTTGGTGGTTACACCACGTTTTACGCGTGCCATGTGCCTCTACTCCTTACTTCAGGCCGTAGGGCGCCCACAGGCGCACATGGGCAACATCCGAATCCGACAGGACGGACGTACCGCGGTTCTGGCGAATATATTTGGCATTGTGGCTGATCAGGCGGTGACGCTTGCCAGCGACGCCGTGCTTGACCTTGCCGGTCGCGGTGAACTTGAAGCGCTTCTTCACACCGCTCTTGGTCTTCATCTTGGGCATTTTCGTCTCCTTATCTGGCGCGACGATTACAGACAGCCCCGGCAGCCCTAGTTAGCCGGGCGGTCTCACTGAATATCGCGAAGGGCGCGCATAGGGCCACATGCGCGCAAAGGCAAGCGATTCGCGTAAACCGCCGCCCGGAGCCATTTACCCCGTCGGGGCGTTGAGGCCGCCATGGTCGATAGCGATGTGCAAATTTCAGAACGTCCGGCCCCTGCGCCGCGCGCAGGCTATCGCGCGCACGCGACCGCGTTACGCGAACGGTGGCGCAAGCTCCCGCTGCCCGTCCGCATCCTCCTGGCCATCATCGGCTTCCTCTTCGCAATCTGGCTGATCCTGTTCATCACCAAGGGCCGATTCCTCAAAACCTCCTTCGAACAGATATTGGGCAAACGCCTGCAACGCGAAGTGCGGGTAGAGGGCGACTTCCAACTCTATTTCGCCCCGATCAGCATCAAATTCCTGGCCGAAAAGGCGCGTATCGGCAATCTGCCCTGGGCCAGCCAGCCCGACCTGTTCCGCGCGGACCTGATCGACGCGCGCATTGCGCCGCTCAGCCTGATGTTCGGTGACAAGGTCCGCCTGCCCTGGCTGGAGTTGCGCAACGGCGCAGTCGACCTGGAATGGTCGCGCGACCACAAACATAATACCTGGACGCTGGGTGATCCTGACGCGGCTGGCAAGCCTATGGTCTTCCCGCTGATCACCCAGGCTAAGCTGGCCGGAACCACGCTGCGCTACCGCGATCCCCGGATGCAGTTGAACGCCGACATCGGGTTTGAAACGGTCCGGGCGCGCGACACCCGTTTCGCCAGCGACGTGCGCCTGTCGGGCACCGGCAGCATGCGGGGGAAGCCCTTCTCGCTCAAAGGCAGCCTGCTCTCCCCCAACGCCACGGTGTCGCGCGGCAAGAACAGCCTGCAAATGCGCGCGCAGGCCGGTGCGACGATCGTCGACGTCGCCGGCACGCTGCGCGGCGCGACCGAATCGGAAGGCAGCGACCTGCGCCTTATCACGCGCGGCCCCAATCTCAGCCTGTTGTTCGATTTTCTGGGCGCGGCCATCCCCGACACGCGGGCCTATCGTTTCACCTCGGCGCTCACCAAGGTCGGCGAAGAATGGCGCTTCACCCAATTGAAGGGCCGCTTTGGCGCCAGCGATCTGGCGGGCCGCTTTACCGCATCGCTGCCCAACAACCGCCTGCTGCTCAAGGCGGACCTGGCGACCCAGACGCTCGACATCGTCGATGCCGCCCCCTTCTTCGGCTATGATCCCGACAAGATCGAGAAGCAGGGCGCAGCCGGCGCGATCGAAACCGTGCAGGGTACGCCGCGCCTGTTGCCCGACGCGCCCTTGCGGGTGGAGGCGATCCGCAATTTCGACGCGAACGTCAGCTACAGCGTCAAGCGCGTCCGGGCGCAGCATGTCCCCATCTCCGCCATCGCCCTGACCCTCAAACTCGACCGTAGCCTGCTCACCCTGTCGCCGCTCAGCTTCGACATGTCCGGCGGCCATGTCGCATCCGACATAGAGATTAACGCCCGTGGCGCGCCGGTGAAGACCAGCTACGACATCCGCCTGGCCCCCACGCCCATGGGCACGCTGCTCGCGCGCTGGGGCGTCGAACAATCGGGCACCACCGGCACGATCAAGGGCCGCGTGCAGATGACCGGGCTGGGCGACACGCTTCATGATTCGCTCGCGACCGCCAACGGCCGCATCGCGGTCATCCTGCCGGCCGGGACGATGTGGGCGCGCAACGTGCAATTGTCCGAACTGGACGTCGGCACCTTCGTCACCAAGATGTTCTCGGGCAAATTGAAGCAGCCGGTGGAGATCAACTGCGGCCTGATCGCCTTTACCGTCCGCAACGGCGTCGCGGCCGCCGACCCGATCCTGATCGACACGAAGAAGAATGTGATGATCGGTCGCGGTGGCTTCTCGTTCAAGAATGAGAGCCTCGACCTCGCCTTCCGCGCGGATGGCAAGAAGATCAGCCTGCTGTCCGGCCAATCGCCGATCGGCATCAACGGCTATTTCGCGCGGCCGGGCGTCAATGTCGTCAGCCCCGAACTGCTGACCCGCGGCGGCGCGGCGCTGGCGCTGGGCGTGGTCGGCACGCCGATCGCGTCGTTGCTGGCCTTTGTCGACACGGGCGACGCGAAGGGCGCAGCCTGTGGCCCGATCCTGGCCGGGGCGAGCGCCCAAGGCCAGCGCACCAAGCGCGGCAATCCGCGCGACGATGTCGGCCGCGGCACCACCGCCAAGGACGAAAAGGGCGAAGGCAGCAAGGGCGAGCAGAAAAAGCAAGACAAGAAATTCCTCGGCATCTTCTGATCGCGACCCGCTGCTAAGCTGCTTTCAGTCGGTCAATGGTCGTAATGATGGTCCGGTGCGCTGCCCAGCGCCTCCAACACATCCTCCAGCCGTGCCGGATCGCCCAGCGCCAGCACATGGCCTTCGCTGTCCGCCGTCAACGGCTCGCCATGCCAGTCGCACATCAGCCCGCCCGCGCCCTCGACCACCGGCACCAGAGCGGCAAAGTCGTAGCTTTGCAGGCCCGATTCGATCACGATGTCCAGGAAACCCGAAGCCAGCAGGCCATAATTATAGCAGTCCCCGCCATACACCGGCCCCTGCCGCGGCGATCCGCCCGACACCGCCGCGACCAGCGCCATATAATGGGGCACGTCACCCTCGCCGAACAGATGCGGGCTGGTGGTGGCGATGCCCGCGCCCTCCAGCGCGGCGCAGGCGCGCGTGCGCACCGGCTTGCCGTTGAAGGTCGTGGGCTGTCCGCTCATCCCGGCCCAGCGTTCGCGCGCGATCGGCTGGTCGATGATGCCGATGGTCGGCCAACCCCCTTGCGTCAGCGCGATCAGCGTGCCGAAAATCGGCCGCCCGGCGATGAAGCTGCGCGTCCCGTCGATCGGATCGAGAATCCACACCCGCTCGGCATCCTCGCGCACCGACCCATATTCCTCGCCGATGATCCCGTCGCCGGGCCGTTCCTTCTCCAATATCGCGCGGATCGCGGCTTCGGCGGCGCGGTCGGCCTCCGTCACCGGCGATTTGTCCGCCTTCAACTCCATGTCGTAACGGGCGCGGAAAAAGGGGCGGATGGCCGCGCCGGCGGCGTCGGCAAGGCGGTTGGCAAGGGCCAGGTCGTCGCGGGTTGTCATGCCCTTCGCCTAGCGGTTGCGTTGCGCTTAGGCTAGACTGAACCACAGACGAAAGAAGGAGAGGAAGATGCCCGGTTCGCCCGTCATCCCGTGCCTGCGTTACGCCGATGCCCCCGCCGCGATCGATTTCCTGTGCGCGGCCTTCGGTTTTGCGCGCCATGCCGTCCATGCCGACGATAGTGATCCCACCATCATCCACCACGCCCAACTGATACTGGGCGACGGCATGGTGATGCTCGGCAGCGTCAAGGATATGGAGGGCGAATCGCTCTACACCTGGTCCACCGTCCGCGAGCTTGGCGGCATTACCGCCTGCGTCTATATCGTCGTGCCCGATCCCGACGCCCACTGCCTCCACGCCCGCAACGAAGGCGCGGTGGTGGTGCAGGAACCGCAGGCCAATGACGGCTATCCCGGCCGCGGCTACACCGCGCTTGATCCCGAAGGCAATGTCTGGAGCTTCGGCAGCTACGATCCCTGGACCGATTAAGCCTTCGGCAACCCGACCGTTCTATCCTGCATCGTCAAAGGGGGGCGCATGGCGCTGATCGGCTGGTTCCTGAGTTTTGTCGGCCTGTTCGCGGGCCTCGCCCTGCGGCAGGACATGCCGATCGGCGGCGCGGTGACGCTGTCCAACCTGGCGATCGGCTTTGCGCTGCTTGCCTGCCCGATGCTCTGGCGCGAAAAGCCGCTGGGCATATCGCGCGGCCAACGCATCGTCGTCGCCCTGGTCATGATCCTGACGGTGCCGCTGGTGATGCTGCCCGCTGCCTGAAGCGCCATTGCCTTAACCGGTACGCCGCCACGATCAGGGTCGCCCCGATCGCTACGGCATCGAACGGGCCAAGATGCGATCCGGAAAAAGGCGTATTGCGCCATAGGTTGGGGAAGGGCGTGCCCACGGCCCGGATGACGATGCCCGGCCCAATCAGCACCATGGCGACGATCTCATAGGTCTGGATCAGTATCGGGCGTCGGCTCTCGGGCGGCGCGACGCGCTCATGCGTCGCCAGCCTTGCTTCCATCGCCCGCGTGGCCCGGTTGCTTATCCGCCAATGCACCGCCAGCAGGGCGAAGACCGGCCCCGCCAGCAGCGTCATGACCGTCACATAATTGCCATAGGGGAACGTCTCGATCCAACGGACGAACGCTTTCAACGTCGGGCTGACGCTCATCACCGATAGCATCATCAGGCTGGCAGGAATGGTGATCAAGGCGCTCCAGCGCATCAATCGCCGTGCGGGGGCCAGAGCGTCGGAATAGTCGGCGCACAGCCTGGCCCATTCGCGCGGCGACAGGCGAACCGCCTCCTGATCGTCAGGCAGCATGACGCGCCGGAACCCGTCCGCCTCGCGATAGCTGCGGTCGTTCAACCGCTTCATCGCCAGATTGTTCAGCAGTCGCGTCTCGCCCATATCGCCCCCTCGGATGGGAGAAGGAGATTTAGGACGCGGCGGTTAACAAAGCCTATCGCCCGCCCATCGGCGGCCTGACCAGCCTCAATCGAACAGGCTGGACACCGAACTCTCGTCCGCGATCCGCTTGATCGCTTCGCCCAGCAGCGGGGCGATGGGCAGGTGGCGGATGCGCTTGGACGTGTTCACTGCCTCGGTGCCCTGAATCGAATCGGTGATGACCAGTTCCAGCAGTTCCGACGCATCGACGCGCGCGACCGCGCCGCCCGACAGCACGCCATGGCTGACATAGGCGATCACGCCCTCTGCGCCCTGCGCCTTCAAAGCCGCGGCGGCGTTGCACAGCGTTCCCGCCGAATCGACGATATCGTCGATCAGGATGCAGAAACGGCCCTTCACGTCGCCGATGATGTTCATCACTTCGGATTCGCCGGCGCGCTCGCGGCGCTTGTCGACGATGGCGAGCGGGGCGTTGTCGAGCCGCTTGGCCAGCGCGCGGGCGCGCACCACGCCGCCGACGTCGGGCGACACGACCATGATATTCTTGTCGCCAAAGCGCGCCTGGATATCGGCCGACATCACTGGCGCGCCAAACAGGTTATCGGTCGGAATGTCGAAAAAGCCCTGGATCTGCCCGGCGTGCAGATCGACCGACAGCACGCGGTCGGCACCCGCCGTGGTGATCAGATTGGCGACCAGCTTGGCGCTGATCGGCGTGCGCGGACCGGGCTTCCGGTCCTGCCGGGCATAGCCGAAATAGGGGACGACGGCGGTGATTCGCTTGGCCGACGCGCGTTTCAGCGCATCGATCATGATCAGCAATTCCATCAGATTGTCGTTGGTCGGATAGGCGGTCGACTGGATCACGAACACGTCTTCGCCGCGGACATTCTCATGAATTTCCACGAAAACTTCTTCGTCGGCGAAGCGGCGAACGCTGGCGTCGGTCAGGGGGATTTCGATATAGTCGGCGATAGCGGCCGCGAGCGGCTTGTTGGAATTGCCGGTCATGAGTTTCATAGCGAAAAACCCCAGGCTGATTGGCGTGACGAATGGATGACGATGCGCGAAACGCGGTCCCTGTAGCGGCGCAAGGCGCAAGTGGAAAGGCGCTTTTGCGCCAGCCCCAAAAATGGACCCGGCATTTTCAGAGCGCGCGCGAAGCGGGCGTTCGGTTCGAAAATGCGGCATCGCAAAACAGAGCATTTTCGCAAACGGCGAAAATGCTCTAGGGCGCTGGCATGACCGACAAACTCGTGATCGCACTCGCGCAGATGACCCAGTCCGTGGGCGACCTGAAGGCCAATGCCGATGCCATGCTGGAGTGGCGCGCGCGGGCGCAGGGTGCCGACCTCATCGTCTATCCCGAACTGCAACTGATCGGCTATCCGCCCGAAGACCTGGTCCTGAAGCCCGCTTTGGTCACCCAGGCCAATTATCAGCTCGACCGGCTGGCGCAGGAAACGGCCGATGGCGGCCCGGCGATGCTGGTCGGCACCGTCGTCGCGGCGCAGGGCGTCCTCTTCAACGTCGTGGCCTTGCTGGAAAATGGCGCGGTCACCGCGATCCGGCAAAAGCGCGAACTGCCCAATTACGGCACCTTCGACGAAAAGCGCTTGTTCGCCCCCGGCCCGCTGCCCGCGCCGATCGACTTCAAAGGCGTCAAGATCGGCGTGCCGATCTGCGAAGATATCTGGTTCCCCTTCGTCACCGCGCATCTGCGGGCCGAAGGCGCGGAAATCCTCATCAGCCCCAATGGCAGCCCCTATGAAGTGGACAAGGACGATCGCCGTCTGAACGCCGTTGCGGGCACCCGGGTCCGCGAAACCGGCCTGCCTCTGGTCTATCTCAACCGCGTCGGCGGGCAGGACGAACTGGTGTTCGACGGCGCGTCCTTCGTGATGAACGGCGACCTTGGCATCGCCCAGCAACTCCCCGACTGGGAAGAGGCGCTGGTGCTGACGCAATGGGAGAAATGGGACGGCCAGTGGGTCTGCCTGCCCGGAGAGCCGCATCAGTTGGATGACCGCCCGGCCGACATCTACAACGCCATGGTCCTTGGCCTGCGCGACTATGTGAACCGCAATCGCTTCCCCGGCGTGGTCCTCGGCCTGTCGGGCGGCATCGACTCCGCCCTGTCCGCCGCCGTCGCGGTCGATGCGCTCGGCCCCGACCGGGTCTGGTGCGTGATGATGCCATCCCGCTTCACCTCTCAGGAAAGCCTGGACGATGCGGTGGAATGCGCCCGCCTGCTCGGCGTCCGCTACGACACGATCCCGATCGAACCCGCCGTCGCCGCCTTCGATACGATGCTCGCCCCGGTTTTCGAAGGGCGTCAGCGCGACCTCACCGAAGAGAATATCCAGTCCCGCATCCGCGGCGTGACGCTGATGGCCCTGTCCAACAAATATGGCCATATGCTGCTCACCACCGGCAACAAGAGCGAGATGTCGGTCGGTTACGCCACCATCTATGGCGATATGGCGGGCGGCTATTCGGTGCTGAAGGACGCCTATAAGACCACCGTGTTCGACCTGTGCCGCTGGCGCAACGACCATGTCCCGTCGCTTGGGCTTGGCATCGGCCCGGAAGGCCCGGTGATGCCGGAGCGCGTCATCACCAAGCCGCCCAGCGCCGAACTGCGCGACAATCAGCGCGACGACGACAGCCTGCCGCCCTATGAGATACTCGATCCAATCCTCTACGGCCTGGTCGAGGAGGAATTGTCGGTCGATGAACTGGTCGCGCGGGGGTTCGAGAAGGAGACGGTCGCCCGGATCGAGCGCCTGCTCTACGTCGCCGAGTATAAGCGCCGCCAATCGCCCCCCGGCGTCAAACTGGGCACCCGCAATTTCGGCCGCGACCGCCGCTACCCCATCACCAACGGCTTTCGCACGATATAGGCAACAAAAAAGGCCGTTCGGGCTGAGCGAAGTCGAAGCCCTGCACTGAGCGAAGCGAAGTGACTATGCCAAGCGCGAACCGAACGGGTTTAGGACCAATCATGACCGTCATCACCCGCTTCGCCCCGTCACCGACCGGCCACCTCCATGTCGGCAATATCCGCGCCGCGCTCCACAACTGGCTGTGGGCGCGCAAGAGCGGCGGGCAATTCCTGCTGCGCCTGGACGATACCGACCTCGAACGCTCGCGCCCCGAATATGCGGACTCGATAAAGGCCGACTTGGCGTGGCTCGGCCTGCACTGGGACGGCGAGGAAAAACAGTCCGATCGCTTCGCCCTCTACGAATCCCGTTTCGAGGCGCTGAAAGCGTCGGGCCACGTCTATCCGGCCTATGAAACCGCCCAGGAACTCGACCTGCGCCGCAAGATCCTGCTCGGCCGCGGCCTGCCGCCGGTCTATGACCGCGCCGCCCTGTCGCTGACCCCGGATCAGATCGCCGCTTATGAGGTTGAAGGCCGCGCGCCCCATTGGCGCTTCAAGCTCGACCATGATCAGCCGATCACCTGGACCGACCTCATCCGCGGCGACCAGCGCTTCGACCCGAAATTACTGTCGGACCCGGTCATCCGCCGCGCCGACGGCTCCTGGCTCTACATGCTCCCCTCGGTCATCGACGACATCGCCATGGGCGTCACCCACGTCCTGCGCGGGGAGGATCATGTCTCCAACACCGCGACCCAGATCCAGATGTTTCTGGCGCTCGGCGCGCCGCTCCCCGCCTTCGCCCATGAAGCACTGCTGACCGGCAGCGAAGGCAAGCTGTCCAAGCGCTTGGGGTCGCTCGGCGTCGCGCATTTCCGTGAGATCGGGCTGGAGGCCGCCGCCATCGCCTCGCTGCTCGCCCGCCTGGGCAGTTCGCAACCCATAGAGCCGTTCGCGGATATCCAGCCGTTGATCGACAGTTTCGACTTCGCCCATTTCGGCCGCGCCCCCGCGCGCTTCGATGAAGTCGAACTTGCGACCCTCAACCAGAAGATCGTCCACCTCCTCCCCTTTGAGGCGGTCGCAGACCGCCTGCCCGAAGGCATGGACGCCGCCGCTTGGGAAGCCATCCGCCCCAATCTGGAAACGGTCGCCGGCGCGGCCGACTGGTGGCGCATCGTCACCGGCCCTATAGACGCGTCGGCACCAGCGGACGAAGACCGCGATTTCCTCGCCGCCGCCCATCGCATCCTGTCGGACGCCGCCTTCGATGCCGACATCTGGCGCACGCTGACGGGTGCACTCAAGGAAGAAACCGGCCGCAAGGGCAAGACCCTCTTCCTCCCCCTCCGCCGCGCGCTGACCGGGCTGGATCACGGCCCGGACATGGGACAATTGCTGCCGCTGATCGGCAAGAATGAGGCCTTGGCGCGCCTGCGGACTTGAAGGCAGGCGCAACGAAATTTTTCGTCATCCCGGCATCCCAGGCGATGAATTACAGCACAGGACCAGAAGCGGACGGTAAAGCCCGCTCCCTTCAGAGGAGGGAGGAATGGCCGCTAACGACCGAGGCTGTGTAAAAACGCCAAGGACGGGTTCGATCACGCAAGATTGATTCATGGACAATCGCCAGCGAATTCATTCCTTGCGCCACGACCGCTGCCCCGATTCTGAAGTTGCTCGTTTCGTTTGCGACGAAATGTTTTTACACAGCCTCGACCAGAAGCGGACATTGGCCGACCCTTGCAATCCGTTCGCCCTGAGCGAAGTCGAAGGGCATTGCTGAGCGGAGGCGAAGCATTTGACCTCGCTCCGCTCGGCAGAGGCTTCGACTTCGCTCAGCCTGAACGGATTTTCTATGGCAGTAAACCACCCCAATCCGTCATTCCAGCATTGGCCTTCCGCTTACTCCGGATTGCGGACGTGACGATGAGAGATACGAGGCTTTTCCTTTTCTCTCCGCGCCCTCTGCGCCTCTGCGCGAGAAAATTTGATCGCGCAGAGGCGCAGAGGACGCGGAGAAGAATAAAACTGCCCATTTCCTAGAGTTGAATCGCCACCTGCCCCTCCGTTCGCTTCGAGCGAAGTCGAGAAGCGGCACGCGCGCTTTCCTCCTATTGCCCTTCCAAAATAGGATTTCCTCTGATCTACCCTTGATGGTGGACCAGCATTGCCCCCTCCCTCCGGCTACACTATCGCGCGGCAAGCGCTTTGCCATGTCCTCACAGGCGCGTCGGTGTGACCCTGTTGTGACCCGCCCGTTACCACACCGTTACCTGACCGGGGCTTCGCGGGGGCTTACCCGCCGCTATGGGCCGGAAGAGCCCGACGACGCTGTATACTTTGCCCCTGTGACCCTACGTGACACGCTACTTCGCTTGCAACGCGCTGGCGCAAGCGACCGGATCGACATCCGCGCCCGCGGGACTGCGCGCATCGACATGGGTCACCACCGGCTCTTTCCCCCGCGCGGGCGCATAAAGATAGGCGTCGAGGATGCAGCGGCCATTGCCGAACTGCAATTTGCGCACCGTGGCTTCGCGAATGTCGAGCCGGGGCTGGCCGAACATCCGGGTCAGCGCACCCGCATCCGATCCCATCAGCGGCCCCTGCTTCATGAAAGCGCTGGCCGGCGGGCCGGCGGGCGGCGGGGCATAGCTGCCCTTGGGCACGACGCCGCCGCCACAAGCGGCCAGCGGCAGGCACAGCGCCGCCGTCACAAAGCGCGGGAAATTCATGCGGATGTCTTTCGCCCAAGCAACATGTGCACGGCCATAGCCGCGCTCCAGATTGGCGCAAGCAGGTTGACCAGCGGGATCAGGAACGCAAGCGCCGAAACGAGCCCCAAAAGCCACCGGCTGCCGCGCGACAGCGGCGGGAGCGCGGGATGACGCGGCTCCACCATGTCGGCCATGTCGCGGCCCAGCAGATAGGCGTTCACCACCAGGAACAACCCGATCGTCCCCACCCCCGTTACCAGCAACAGGATATAGGCGGGCAGCGCCAGCAGGTTCCAGCCCAGCGTGCGCGCCAGCGAGGCGAAGGCGAAGCGCAGGCTGCGCGCCCAGCCCACCGGGCGCGCGGCGAGCGCCGCCTGGGGGTAACTATCCCGCTCCACCGCTTCGATAATGTCGTCGGCGAACAGGCCCATCACCGCCATCGCCACGGCGCGGAACAGCAGCCAGCCGGCGCCAAAGATCAACAGCGCGGTGGCGGTCGCTTCGGCGACACCGCCGCCGCCCCAACTGAAATGCAGCCGCAGCGCATGAAACCCGGCCCAGAGCGCACCGGCCGATCCTGCGAAGATCAGCAGCGTCAGGATCAGCGTCTTGAACAGCAGGCGCAGCGCAGCGCCGTGAAAGAGGGAGGGAAAGGCGCGCAGGGCGGCGGTCAGGACCATGGTCCCGTCTATCCTCCCGCGCGGGCGCAAGGTCAATCAGCGCCGTTGCATGGGGGGGCGCGGACCGATAAAGGCGACGAAATTTTATGTCTATCTCAAGATAAGGATATTGCGTGACCGCATCCTCCGCGCCCCAGGAAAACCCGGCTGCCACGCTGCCAGCTGCCACGCTCGACGTCGTCGCGATCGGCAACGCCATTGTCGACGTGCTCGCCCGCAGCGACGACGCCTTCCTGGCGCAACATGCGCTAACCAAGGGCGGGATGCAGTTGATCGACGCCGCCATGGCGGAGACGCTCTATGCCGACATGCCCCAGGCCAAGGAGATCAGCGGTGGCTCCGCCGCCAACACGCTGGCGGGTCTCGCTGCGCTGGGCAAAAAATGCGGCTTCATCGGCCAGGTCAATGACGATCAGCTGGGCGCGGTCTTCGCGCATGACGTCCACGCCTTGGGCATCCGTTTCGACACGCCGGTCATGCATGGGCAAGTGCCGACCGCGCGCTGCCTGATCCTGGTGACGCCGGACGCCCAGCGCACGATGAACACCTTCCTGGGCGCGTCGCAATTTCTACCGGAAGCCGCGGTCGATTTCGACCTGATCCGTTCGGCCAAGATCCTCTATCTCGAAGGCTATCTGTGGGACCCGGAGCAGCCGCGCGCGGCGATGCGGGCGGCGATCGACGCGGCGCGGGGTGCCGGGCGCAAGGTCGCCTTCACCCTGTCCGACAATTTCGTGATCGACCGGCATCGCGCCGACTTCATCGACCTGATCGACCAGGGGATGATCGACATCCTCTTCTCCAACCAGGGCGAAATCCAGTCGCTCGCGCAGATCGACGATTTCGACAAGGCGCTGGCCCGCTTCGCCGACAATGTGCCGGTGCTGGTGTCGACCCGCAGCGAAAAGGGTGCCGTCGCGATCGTCGATGGCGTGCGCTACGAAGCGCCGGCCGCGGCGGTCGCGCAGATCGTCGATACGACCGGCGCAGGCGACCTGTTCGCCGCCGGCTTCCTAGCGGCTCACATCGATGGCCGCAGCGTCGAAGATGCGCTGGCGCTGGGCGCTGCCGCAGCGGCCGAAGTCATATCGCATTGGGGCGCGCGACCGGAAGCCGACCTGGGCGTGATCCGCGACGCGCTGTTCGCCTGACACGGACAAGGCCCGCCTCTCATTGGGGAGGCGGGCCTTCCTATCGGGTCATTCCGCCTTCTGCTTGCGGAACAGGGCGCGGTCGTCGGACCCGAAGCCCCAGCGCCAGATGACGAGGCCATAGGCGCCCAATATCGCCCAGACGCCGACCGCCAGTTCGACCCATTCGAAGCGCGGCGGCAAGGCGACGATGCCCGCGCCGACGATGCAGGCGACCCCCACGGCGCTCAGCAGCGGCCAGCGCCAGGCATTGATCGGCGCATCGAGCAACCGGGCGAGCAGCCGCGCTTTGACGAAAGCGCCGACCGCCAGCGCCAGGCAGAGCGCGAGCGCGGGCGCGGCCGCCACCCACATCACCGGCATGGCCAGCCGGCGTGCAGTCAGGATCAGGGCGAAGCTGAAAGCCGCCTGCAACCCGATCATGACCAGCGAGATCATGAGGTTGCGGTGCCGGGCGATATAGACCAGCGCGGACTCGCTGACGACGGCCGTGGCCGCCACCACTTCGGCGAGCAGCAAAAAGGCGAGCGCACCGGTGCCGCCGACGAAATGCGGGCCGACCAGCCCCATCACCGCTTCACCGGGGATGCCGAGCGCGAGCGCGATGCCCGCCTGCGCGGCGATGATCCAGAAGCCGACCTGGCTCACTTGGCGGGCGATGCCGGCCAGATTGTTTTCCGCCAGGTTGCGGGTGATGACCGGGCCTAGGATGGGGTCGAAGCTGGTCTTGAGCTTCTGCGGCAGCGACGCGACCTGTTGCGCGACATAATAGATGCCGATCACCGCCGGGCTGACGAACAGGCCCAATATCGCCATGTCGAGCCGGCGCGATCCCCATTCGACGCCGTCGGCCGCTGCAAGCGGCAGGTTGCGCCGGGCGAGCCGCCACAGCCGCCCACCATCGGGCCGCCAGCCCCGCGGCAAGCCATAATGGCGGGCCATCGGAATCAGCGAGGCGACCAGCGCCGCAATCATCGACAAGGCGTAGGAAAGGATGAGGCCGTCGCGGGTCGAATAAAAGGCGAAGGCGAAGGCGCCGATGCTGATCGTCCAGGGTTCGATGATCGAGCGCGCCCGCACGGTCGCGCCCACGTCGAAGCGATAGGCACAGGCCGCCAACGCCACGTCCGATCCCGCCACCGCAATCACCACCAGCGCCAGCAACCGGTCGAGGCCATTGATACCGCTATTGGGGAACATGGCCTGCGGGAAGACGACCAGCAGGCCTGCGCCGACCACCGCCGCGAGCAAGGTGACAAACATGGCGTCGGTCACGACATGGGCATGAGGCCGCTCGGTCTGGCTGAGCGCGCCGGCCAGGCCGCGTTTGAGGCCCAGCGTGGCGAGTTGCGCCACGAATTCGACCACCAGCACGGCATAGGCGAAACGACCGAGCGCGTCCGCTCCGTACCAGCGCCCCGCGATAAAGAGGAACGGCAGGCGCGCGGCGAGGCGCAGCAGAAAGCCGAATATATTGGTGCGCCCACCCTTGGCCAGGGCGGCGATGTCATCCTGATCCTTGGATGCGGATGCCTGTGTGCCCGATACCGGCGTCGCCAACGAACCCTGAACCCCCTGCGTCATCATGTTTCTATATCTGTTCTAGGCGCAATGTGGCGGCGGTGCGACGGCTTATTCGGGCCGCAACGGCCGCGCGAGCAGCGCGTCGATCACGGCGCCGAGCGGCGCGGCATCGGCGAGCAGCGCGCACACCGCCTCCACCACCGGCATTTCCACGCCGGCCGCGCGCGCGGCATCGCGCAGCACCGGCGCGGTGAACGCTCCTTCCGCCACGGTGCGGCGGTTGGCGAGCAGGGCTGCGGCGCTGGCGCCTTCGCCCAGACCCTTGCCCAGCGAGAAGTTGCGCGAATTGGTGGAGGAGCAGGTGAGGACGAGATCGCCCAGGCCCGACAGGCCGCCGAGCGTTTCGGGACGCGCGCCGCGCGCCAGGCCGAAGCGGGTCATTTCGGCAAAACCGCGGCTGATGAGCGCGGCGCGGGCGTTGAGGCCAAGACCCGCGCCCTCCGCGACGCCGCAGGCAATGGCCAGCACATTCTTGACCGCGCCGCCAATCTCCGCGCCGATGACGTCATCGGACAGATAGGGGCGGAAGGACGGACGGGCGATACGGGCGGCGAGGCGCTGGCCCAGTGCCCGGTCTTCGCAGGCCAGCGTGATGGCGGTCGGCAGGCCCTTGGCCACTTCATGGGCAAAGGTCGGGCCGGACAGGACGGAGATGGGCGAGGTCGGCTGCGCGGCGCGCGCGACTTCCGACATTAGCAGGCTGGTCCCCGCTTCGATCCCCTTGGAGCACAGGACCAGCGGCACGCCAGCGGGGGCCTGCGCCACGACGCTGCGCAGATGCTGGGCGGGGCTGACGACCAACAGAAGGTCGCAACTGCCAAGGTCGGCCATCGCCCCGGTCGCCCGGATCAACGGCGAGAGCGGGATATTGGCGAGATAGAGCGGGTTTTCGTGGGCGCGATTGATCGCGTCGATCACGTCCGGCTCCAGCGCCCACAGCGCGACCGACTGGCCGTCGCTGGCCAGCAATTGCGCCAACGCCGTGCCCCATGCGCCCGCACCGATAACGCCCGCTTTCATGCCTTCACTCCTGCGCCGCGCGCCTTTTCCGCGGCCGGGTCGAGCGGCCAACGCGGCCGGGCCGGGAAGGTGAGATCGTCGATCAAGCCGACCGCAAAGCGTTCCGCCCCGGCCCAGGCGATCATCGCGGCATTGTCGGTGCACAGCCAAAGCGGCGGCGCGACGAAGGGCAGGTCATGAGCGGCGGCGAGCGATTCGAGCGCCGCGCGGACGGAATTATTGGCGGCGACCCCGCCAGCCACGACCAGTGCGGTGACGCCCTCACTCCGCCCCAGCGCGCGGCGGGTGCGGTCGACAAGGCAGTCGATCACCGCCTGCTGGAAGCTCGCGGCGATATCCTGCGTCGTATATCGGCCCGACTGGACCGCGCGCATCACCGCGCTCTTGAGGCCGGCGAAGGAGAAATGCGGTTCGTCCGTGTGGATCAAAGGGCGCGGCAGGGGAACGGCCTTGGGATCACCCAGCGCAGCCGCCTTTTCCACCTGCGGGCCACCCGGATAGCCCAGCCCCAGCAGCTTAGCGGTCTTGTCGAAGGCTTCGCCCGCCGCATCGTCGATCGTGGTGGCAAGGCGGACATAGGCGCCCGGTCCCTTCACATGGAGCAGTTGGCAATGGCCGCCCGACACCAGCAGCAGCAGATAGGGAAATTGCAGCGTCGGATCGGCGAGGCGCGGCGAAAGGGCATGGCCCTCCAGATGATTGACCGCGATCAGCGGCTTGCCCGCAGCATGGGCCAGCGCCTTGCCGGTGACAAGGCCGACCATGACGCCGCCGATCAGGCCCGGCCCGGCGGTGGCGGCGATGACGTCCACGTCGGCCAGTGTCATCTTCGCGTCGGCCAGGGCCTCTGCGACCAGCGGGGTGAGCATTTCGACATGGGCGCGGGCGGCGATTTCTGGGACGACGCCGCCATAGGGGCGGTGCGCTTCCTCCTGTGTGGCGAGGCGATGGGCCAGGATTCGGCCGTCGGCCGTCACCAGCGCCGCTGCGGTTTCATCGCAGCTCGATTCCAGGCCAAGGATGATTGTCATTGCCGCTTCCATCTAAAGGTCGTGGCTATTAGAGCAAGCCGCATATGTTTTTGCCCGAAAGACCGTTGCGCCTCGGCACCAGAGGATCGCCCCTGGCACTGGCCCAGGCCCGCATGACCGCCCGCGCCCTGTGCGCCGCCCATGGCTGGCCCGAGGAGGCCGTGGCGATCGTCACCGTCCAGACAAGCGGCGACCGGATACAGGACCGGGCGCTGGCCGATATCGGCGGCAAGGCGCTATGGACCAAGGAATTGGACCGGGCGCTGGTCGAGGGCGCAATCGATTTTGCGGTCCACAGCATGAAGGATGTGGAGACGCTGCGGCCCGACGCCTTCCGCATCGCCGCGATGCTGCCGCGCGCCGATGTGCGCGACCGGCTGGTGGGGGCCGATGACTTCGCCGCGCTGCCCGCTAATCCGATCGTCGGCACCAGCTCGCCGCGCCGCGCCGCGCAGGTCAAGCGGCTGCGCCCCGACGCGACCATCACCCTGTTCCGCGGCAATGTCGCGACCCGGCTGGCCAAGCTGGCGGCTGGCGAGGTCCATGCCACGCTGTTGGCGGCGGCGGGGCTGGACCGGCTGGACCAACAGGATGTCGGCGCGACCATAGCGATCGACGTCATGCTGCCCGCGCCATCGCAAGGCGCGGTGGGGATAGAGACGCTGGGCGACAATGACGCCATGGTCGCGGCGCTGTGTGCGATCAACGACGGCGACACCTTTGACGCGGTGATGGCCGAGCGGGGCGTGCTCAAGGGATTGGGCGGCACCTGCCATTCGCCGATCGCTGCACTGGCGCGGGTCGAAGGAGAATTTCTGCATCTGATCGCGGAGATCATCAGCCCGGACGGGCAGGAAACGGTGCGCGAAGAGACGCGGCTCGCGCGCGGCGACGACGCGGCGCAGGCGGTCGGCCATGCGCTGCTGGGGCGGGCCAGCCCGGCGCTGCGGTCGCTGTTCGAGGCGTGAACCGCGTCCTCATCCTGCGCCCCGAACCGGCGGCGGGCAGGACGGCGGCAAAGGCGGCCGCGCTGGGCCTGGACGCGCGAGTGCATCCGCTGTTCGCGCCCCAGCCGGTCGCGTGGACGCCCCCGCCGCCCACGGATTTCGAAGCCCTGCTGCTGACCAGCGCCCATGGCGTGCGCCTGGCCGGGCCGGAGCTGGCCGCCTATCGCGGACTGCCGGCTTATGCGGTGGGGGAAGCAACGGCGCGGGCGCTGCGCGACGCGGGCTTTGCCGATGTCGTGGCGGGCGTGGGCGACGGTAGCGCGATCGCGGCGCGGGTCGCGGCGCACGGTCATCGGCGGCTGCTCCATCTGGGTGGGACCACCGTCGCGCCGATGGCGGCGGATGGGATCGATGTGACGCGGATCGCGGTATATAGCATGACCAGCCTGCCGCCCGACCCTGCGCTGATCGCCGATGCGATGCCAGGGTCGGTGTTGCTGGTCCATTCGCCGCGTGCGGGCGAAAGATTGGCGGCGCAGATCGGGCAGAACGCGCGCGCATCGCTGCACATCGTCGCGATCAGCCCGGCTGCGCTCGCGGCGTGCGGCGCGGGCTGGGCGAGCGGGCGGGCCGCCGCCCGGCCGGTCGATGACGAGATGCTGGCCCTCGCCGCGCGATTGTGCGAATGACGGGCATAATGACAGACGAAAGGGCCAGCATGAGCGACGAGGATGGGGTTGGCAACGCGACCGTGATACCGCCGCGCCGACGCACGATCCTGCCGCTCCTGATCCTCATCCTGCTCGCCTTTGCCCTGGGCGTCGCGCTCACCGTCTGGACCTGGCCGCAGATCCAGCGCCGTTGGGGCGATCCGCAGCCGCAGCCGACCGTCCCGACCCAGCCGCAGGGGCTGATTACCGGCACCGGCGCGAGCGCGACCGTCCGGCCGCTGACCGCCGATGCGGCGCAGATGCTCGACACACGCGTCATCCAGCTGGAGGAGCGGCTCAACCGCATCACCGTGGAGGCGCAGGCCGCGTCGGGCAATGCGGCGCGCGCCGAAGGGCTGCTGGTCGCCTTCGCCGCGCGCCGCGCGCTCGATAGCGGGACGCCCCTCGGCTATGTCGAGGGGCAGTTGCGGTTGCGCTTCGGCCAGGCCCAGCCACGCGCCGTCGCCGCCGTCATCAATGCGGCACGCGATCCGATCACGCTCGCTGACCTGCGTGGCGGACTGGGCGAGGTGGCCGAACGATTGGTCACGCCACCCGCAGGCACCGGCTGGTGGGACGCGCTGGAGCATGAGGCGCGCGAACTCGTCACCATCCGCAAGGCATCGACCCCCTCGCCCCGGCCGCAGGCGGCGATGGACCGGGCGCTGCGCTATATTGACGGCGGCCGGGTGAGCGCGGCGCTGGGCGAAGTGGAGCGGATGCCGGGCAAGGCGGCGGCGGACCGGTGGATGCAATATGCCCGCCGCTATCTGGAGGCGCGGCGCGCGCTGGACCTGATCGAGACGGCCGCGATCTTGGAGCCGCGGCAGTTGCGCGGGACCGAGGGGACGACCGTGACGCAGACGTCGCCGCTCGCGCCCTAGTACACCGCCACGGATGGGTGTCACAAACGACGAACCGTTGATCGCATGAGGCGAAACCGATAGACGCATGCGGCGTTGTCACGATAATGTCATCGTTTCCCGTCGTGCAACCTGCGGCGGCGCTCAAGGATTTCATCGTCGTGCCGCCTTACGCTCAAGCTGTCAGCAGTTTCTGGAAAGACCGGCTCGCGCCCGGACCGCGCCCGACGCAGCTTCCGCCTTTGCAGCAATTACTGGGCAATTTGACCGTTCCCTTCGACCTTAGCCGGACCCGTGCGCAAGCCGCTTTGCTCGCCGGTCAGATGCAGGGCGACGGACGATCTGTGCTGTTGATCCCCGGCCTGATGGCGTCGGAACAGCGGATGGGCTTGCTGCGCGACATATTGAACGCCGCCGGTTATGACGCGCATGACTGGGGCATGGGCCGCAATTTCGGGCCGAAACCCGACAGTCTGGACAAGATCGACCGGCGTGTGGACGCGATCCGCAAGCAGACTGGCGCGCCAGTGACGCTGGTGGGATGGAGCCTGGGCGGGCTATATGCGCGCGAATATGCCAAGTTCGCGGCGCACAAGGTCGGCGGCGTGGTGACGATGGGCACGCCCTTTTCCGGCGACCCGCGCGCCAACCATGCCTGGCGGCTGTACCAGTTGGTGTCGGGCTTCCCGGTCGATCGGCCGCCCTTTCCCTGCACCCGCGAAGCCAAGCCGCCGGTGCCGACCGTGGCGCTGTGGTCACCGCGCGACGGTGTGATCCTGCCCGAATGCGCCAGGGGTCGCGCGGGCGAGCGCGACCGGGCGATCGAGGTGGATTGCACCCATATGGGCTTTGCTGCCGCGCCAGAGGGGATTGCGGCGGTGGGCAAAGCGCTGGAGGCGATCGCCGCCTGACCCAGTCTTGCTACCCGATTCGGGTGCGATGAAGCGACCGACAGGGTCACAGCTCCAAAGTTCACACCATCGCTGGAAGCACGTTTCTGCGCGTCGTCGCGGCAATGGCGCCGGGAACCTCCCGCCCAGTTATCGCTGACGACCCGGCGACGCGCCTGTAGGGTCACGCCCACGCGCCAGTCAGGTAACGGGAACGCGCCATGTGGGTGACAGGTTGGCGGCAGCGCCGGGGCGATCGGGAGGGGGCGGGCGTCGAGGCTGTGCGGGTCCATCGACAAGGATAGATCAGAAGAAATCCTACATTGGAAGGGGAATAGGAGGGGCGGCGGCGGTGCCCGTCAACCCGCGAGTGCGGCGGTTGTTCTTTTCTTCTCCGCGGCGCCGCGGGTTCGCACGATCAAATTTCTCGCGCAGAGCCGTAGAGCACGCAGACCAATAAGAAATATCGGCTTATCTTTCCCCTCTCCTCCAAGAGGGGGCTATATGTCCGCCTTTGATCGTCAGCCAACCGATCGATCCCCGTCCGACAACCGCCCGATCGCCCAGTTCGCCGCTTCCGCCACCACCGGGTCGTCATCGCCGAGCAGCGCCTCCAGCCGCGCGAGCAGCCGTGCGTCGCCGCTGTTGCCCGCGGCGATGGCGGCGTTGCGGACCAGGCGGTTGCGGCCGATGCGCTTGATCGGGGAGCCGGAGAAGATTTCGCGGAAGCCCGCATCGTCCAGGTCGAGCAGGTCGGCGATGTGCGGCGCAGCCAGTTCCGCGCGGCCCACTAACGCGCGGTTCGCGGCGGCCGCGTCGGCGAATTTGTTCCAGGGGCAGACCGCCAGGCAATCGTCGCAGCCATAGACGCGGTTGCCGATCCCGGCGCGCAAATCCGGCGGGATCGGCCCCTTATGCTCGATCGTCAGATAGGAGATGCAGCGGCGCGCATCGACCACATAGGGCGAGGGGAAGGCGTCGGTCGGGCAGGCATTGAGGCAGGCGGTGCAGCTGCCGCAATGGTCGGTTTCGGCGGCGTCGGCCGCCAGCGCTAATTCGGTATAGATCGCCCCCAGGAACAGCCAACTGCCATGGTCGCGGCTGACGAGGTTGCTATGCTTGCCCTGCCAGCCAAGCCCCGCGCCCTGCGCCAACGGCTTTTCCATCACGGGCGCGGTATCGACGAACACTTTCAAGCTGCCGGGCTGCTGTTCGACCAGCCAGCGCGCCAGGGCCTTGAGCGCCTTCTTGACGACGTCGTGATAATCCTTGCCCTGGGCATAGACCGAGAAGCGCGCCCGGTCGCCCACGTCCGCCAGCGCCAGCGGATCGCGCCCCGGCGCATAGCTCATGCCCAGCATGATGACGCTGCGCACCTCCGGCCACAGCCCCTTGGGTGATCCGCGCTGCTGCGCCCGCTCCTCCATCCACAGCATGTCGCCATGATGGCCCGCTTCCAGCCACTGGCGTAGCCGCTCGCCGGCTTTGGGCGCGGCGTCGGCGGGCGCGATGCGGCAGGCGGCAAAGCCTAATCGCGTGGCCTGTACCTTCAGGCGCTGTTCCAAGGTTTCGGTTTCCACGGGCATGGGTCCAGACTATCAGGGCAGGATGATCGGCGACACCCCGGCCTTATCCCCAGCGCCTGTGCCCGCGCCTTCCACCCAGCCCGCCTATGCCCTTGAAGGCCATGGGCTTGTCAAGACGTTCGGCAGCTTTCGCGCGGTCGACGGGGTCGACATCGCGGTGCCCGCTGGCACCATCTATGGCGTGCTTGGCCCCAATGGCGCGGGCAAGACGACGCTGCTGCGCACCTTGTTGGGCATCATCGACCCGGACGAGGGGCATCGCCTGCTGCTGGGCGAGGCGCAGCCGCTGCGCATGGCGCGACAGGTCGGCTATCTGCCCGAGGAGCGGGGGCTGTATCCGTCGATGAAGGCCTATGAGGCGATCGCCTTCATGGGGGCGCTGCGCGGTTTGCCGCTGAAAGCCGGGCGGGAACGGGCGCGCGCCTTGCTGGAGGGGCATGGCATGGGCGCGGCGGCGGACAAGCCGATCCGGCAATTGTCCAAGGGCATGGCCCAGACGGTGCAATTGTTCGGGACGATCATCCATCAGCCCCGGCTGATCGTGCTGGACGAACCCTTTTCCGGCCTGGACGCGATCAACCAGGAGAAATTGGAAGCCCTGATCCGCGAGCAGGCGCGCCAGGGCGTGACCGTGCTGTTTTCCACCCATGTCATCGCCCATGCCGAACGCTTGTGCGAGCGGATCGCCATCGTCGCGGGCGGGCGCATCCGGTTCGAAGGGACGGTGAGCGACGCGCGCGACCGCTTGCCGCCACAGGTGCGGCTGCGCACGCGCGTCAGCGACGGGGCGTGGCGGCTCGCTTTGCCGGCCGATACGGTGGCGCAGGATGGCGCCTGGCTTTTCGCCCTGCCCGACGAGGGGATAGAGCCGTTGCTGCGCGCGTTGCTGGACGGGCAGGCGGGGATTGAAAGCCTGTCGATCGAGCGGCCCGGCCTGCATGACGCCTTCGTCGCGATCGCCGGGGCGGCGGCGGCCAAGCAGATGCAGAACGAACAGGCACCGGAGGAGACGGCATGAGGGAATTGCTGCGCGCCGCGCTGGTCATCGCCCGGCGGGATTTCACCGCGGTCGTACTGTCGCGCACCTTCATCCTGTTCCTGCTGGGACCGTTGCTGCCGATCCTGATCGGCTTTGCCTTCGGGGGCCTGGGCGACCGGATTTCCAGTACCGACCTGCGCCCGGTGGTGGGTATCGCCCTGTCGGCGCGGGACAGTGGCGCGCTGGAACGGGCGCATGACCGGCTGACGCAGCGCATGGGCGACCAGGCGCTGCCGCGCCTGCGCCGGGTGGCGTCGAGCCCCAGCCCGCGGGTGCAACTGGCGCGCCCGGATTCGGAGGTTGTGGCGATCTTGTCGGGTACGCTTGTGCGCCCCGTACTGACCGGCAAGGCGGAGGATCTGGACAAGTTGCAGGGCGACGTCAGCCTGCTCTCCACCGCGGCGCTGGCCGAGCGGACGTTGCAGTTCGTCACCGTCGAGCGGCAGGAGGTGGCCACCAGCCTGGGCGCGCAGGCGCAGGCGCAGCTGTTGATCGGCCGGGTGGCGCAGGTGGTGATGTTCTTCCTCACCATCTTGCTGGCGGGCATGATCCTGTCCAACCTAGTGGAAGAAAAGACCAACAAGATCATCGAGATATTGGCGGCCGCCGTGCCGATCGACGCGATTTTCCTGGGCAAGCTGATGGCGATGCTGGCGATGAGCTTCGTCGGCATCGCCTTTTGGGGCGGGGCCGCCTTTGCGATTTTCCTGGCGTTGCACGACGGGAGCGGGGCGTTGCCGACGCCGGCGGTCGGCTGGCCGTTGTTCCTGACGCTGGCGGTGCTCTATTTCGCGATGGCCTATACGCTGCTCGGCTCGCTGTTCCTGGGGATCGGCGCACAGGCGGCGACGGTGCGCGAGGTGCAGACATTGAACATGCCGATCACCATGGGGCAGATGCTGATCTTCTTCTTCGCCAGCTATGCGGTCGATCATATGGGGTCGCCGGCGGAACTGGCGGCCTGCATCTTCCCGTTCAGCTCGCCCTTCGCGATGATCGCGCGGGCGGCGCAGGACGGGGCGATCTGGCCGCATCTGGTGGCGCTGGTCTGGCAGGCGAGCTTCGTCGCGCTCATCATCCGCGTCGGCGTGCTGCTGTTCCGGCGGCATGTGATGCAGTCGGGCGGGCGCTGGTGGAAGCGATTGTTCAGGCCCGCGACAGGCTGACGAGGGTAGAAAAAGATATGAACAGACGGCATTTCCTGGGTGGCGTCACGACTGGCGCGGTGGCTCTGGCCTTGTGGCAGTTGGCGCCCGAACCGGCGCAGGCGGCCTATCCCTTTGCGCTGAGCGACGCGGAATGGAAGAAGCGCTTAAGCCCCTGGGGCTACAAGGTGCTGCGCAGCCAAGCGACCGAATATCCCGGCAGCAGCCCGCTCAATGACGAGCATCGCGCGGGTATATTTTCCTGCGCCGGTTGCGATCAAAAGCTGTTCAGTTCCAAGACCAAGTTCGATAGCGGCACCGGCTGGCCCAGCTTTTACGCGCCGCTGCCCAAGGCGATCGGCACCAGCCGCGACGGTATGCTCGGCTTTACCCGCACCGAAGTCCATTGCGCGCGGTGCGGCGGCCATCTGGGCCATGTGTTCGACGACGGGCCAAAGCCCACCGGCAAGCGCTATTGCATGAATGGCGTGGCGATGAAGTTCAGTCCCGCCTGATCCGCCAGACATGGAGCGGGCCTTGCGTAGGCACCGGTTCCAGCCAGTCGGGGGGCGATCGCTTGGCCAGCAGAGCGGCGAGGCCCTGCTTATTTTCCTGCCCGTAGAGCCGATATTCGGTCAGCCCGTCACAGGTCACGACATAGGACGCGCTGGTCTGCGCGATGACGGCGCGGGCCTTGTCCGGCGCATCGACGAACCCCGCGATCACCGCGGTAATGCCGGCCGCATTGCGGTGATGCGCGGTGCCGATGACGCTATGGCGGGTCTGCACGAGGATGTCGGGGCCAAGGTCGAGCGGGGCGAAGAGCGTGGCGGGCGGCAGCGCTTTCAATGGTGCCAGCACGCTGGCGGCGCGGCAATTGGCGCTTGCCGCCTTGGCAGGCTCAGGCTTGGCCGCCACAGCCACCCAGGCCGCGCACAGGCCGGCCGGGGTTGGCAGCACCAGCGCGACTGATCCGATCACCCGCACCAGCGCCGCGCGCGACGCCTGCGCCCTGGCGAACAGCCGCGCGACCAGCCAGGCGATGCCGGGCAGCGCGAAGACATGGGCGACCGACAGCGCCCGCATCACCAGCAGCGCGATCATGCTCGATCCGGCAAGCAGCAATGCGAGCACCAACCAGCGCATCCGCGCTTCGCCTTGGTGCGCGCGCGCGGCCACAAGGCTGGCATAAAGGCCCAGCAGCGCGGGCAGCAGGATCACGCCTTGCAGCGACAGGCTCTGTTCCCAGATCGGCCGCCCTTCCAGCACTTGCAGATACCAGAGCCGGTAGGCGATCGGGCCAAGCGCGGCGAAGGGATCGCCCGAGAGGCACGGCCCGCCGGTCAGGAGGAAGGTCGTCAGCGCCGCCGTGCCGCCAATCGCGGCGACGGCCAGGCGATGGCCCGCGGTCGCCGTGCCGATCAGCCGCGCCGCGATCGCCGTGGTGAGCGCCAAAGCGACCAGCGGCCAGAGATAGACGTAGGACAAGGCGTCACACCGGCTGTCTGCCAACGCCTGCGGCCCGCGCAGCAGCGCCAGCAGTATCAGCGCGGTCCCACCCAGCACCGCCGCAAAAACGACGAAGCGGGGTGCCTCATCCCGCGCCATCCAGTGGCGCAGGGCGAAGGCGGCGGCGAACAGTGCGACATAGGGCAGCGCCTCGCTCGAAATCTGGAGCCAGAGCGCCAGCGCCAGGCCCGCGACGATCCCGCCGCGCGCCGGCCGCGTGTCGAGCGCGCCGCACAGCGCCAGCGTCGCCAGCGCGATCTGCCAGCCATGATGGTCGATCCGCAGCGGGGTGAACTGCACCAAGATACTGGGGCTGGTCAGCAGCAGCGCGACGCCGAGCAAGGCGATGCCGCTGCCCCCCACCCGCCGCGCCACGACGAACAGCGCCGCAGTCAACCCGCCGAGCAGCAGCAGCGGCACGAGGGCGCAGGCGACCAGCTCCGCGCCCGCCGCACCGATCATCGGTGCCAGCAGCAGGATCAGCGCCGCAATGGGCATGTCCACAATCCGCGACCAGTGCATCGGCCCGCCGACGGGCGGGTTCACGCGATGCTGGCTGACGTCCCAAAAGGCCTGCCCGCCGATCCAGTCGCGCACCTGCGCCAGGCGCATGGCATCGTCGGGATCGCGAAAGGCGAGGGTGGCAAAATCGCCCCGGAACAGCCAGAGCATCGCCATGCTGCACAGCAGCCAGGCGATCAGCGCCCAGAGCGCGGTGCGCGGGGCATCAGGCCTTGCCGAAAATGCCATATTTGCGGATCGCATAGACGGTCAGGAAACTGGCGGGGACCGACAGCAGCTTGGCGATCGGCGGAGCGAGGCCAATGGCGCTGAGCGCGCCCACCAGCGCCATGGTGATGCCCATGCCGACCGCCGCGCTGACCACGAAGCCGATGCGCTGGGCGTGGGTCGGGCCATGCGCCAGGTCGAACACGAACCGGATGCTGATGACCCAATGGACGACCAGGCCGACCAGATAGCCGCCCAGCGCCGCGATCATCGGCGCAGCGCCGCCATGGTCCAATATCAGGAAAGTGGCGAAGTCGCTCGACAGCGCGCAGACGCTCGCCAGCAGATAGCGGGCGAACATCAGCCGCGCGAACAGCGCGCCGATCTGCTCCGCCATGGCGCTCAGGCGGCCTTCAATCGCGAGGGTACGGCGCGAACGCTGGCCAGCGCCGCCTGCGTATCGGCATCCTGGCCCTCGTCGCCGGCCTCATGATATTCGGCGTCCTCGTTGACGCTCCACACGTCATGGATGCGCGCGCCCGCGATGATGTTGCGCACGGTCAGCATCGCCGTCATCATCGCATGATCCTGGTTATTATAGCGATGCATGCCGTTGCGGCCGACCATGTGCAGCGTCGGATAGCGCGCTTCCAGTTCGCTGCGCATCGCCAGCACATTGGCGGCATAATCATCGTCATAGACCGGATAGGCCTTTTCCTGCCGCACCACCGCGCCGCCCACGACATCGTGCGGGTTGCATAGGCCAAGCTGCGCCATTTCACGGGTGGCGAGCGCGATCAGGTCGGCGTCGGCGGCGGACCAGAGGCCATCGCCCTCGAAGCAGAAATATTCCAGACCCACACAGGCGAGCGAAGGATCGGGCACCATTTCGGGCGACCAGCTGCGGAAATTCTGGATGCGGCCGACCTGCACCTTGCTGTCATGGATATAGATCCAGTTGTCGGGGAAGATATCCTCCCCCTTCACCATCAGCGCCACGGTCAGGAAGTCGCGATATTTCAACTCCATCGCTTGGGGCAGCGTATCGGGCAGCGGGTGGATGCGGCCCGCCAGTTCGCGCATCGGCGCGGAGGAGATGACATGGGTGGCGTCGATCACGACATCGCCCTCCGGCCCGTCGGCGATCAGCCGCCAGCGGCCTGACGCCTGGTCTTCCTCCAGCCGCTTGAAGCTGTGCGCCATCAGCACCCGATTGCCGCCCTCGACCACGCGGTCGCGCGCGGCGTCCCACATCATGCCGGGGCCGAGGCGCGGATAGCGGAACGTCTCCAGCAACGTCTTGGTCGCCATGCCGTCATTGGGCCGCTTGTTAAAGCCGAGCGAGCGTTTCAGCCCGTCGATCACCGCGCCCCAGAGCGACAGGCCCTTGATCCGCTGCGCCGCCCAGTCGGCCGACATTTCGTCGCAGGGCATTCCCCACACCTTCTCGGTATAGGTTTTGAAAAAGATGGAGAAGAGTTTGTGGCCGAAGGCGTTGACGGTCCAGTCCTGGAACGAACGGACGTTGCGGTTCGGGAACAGCTTGGCCTTGGCGAAGCTCGCCATGCACAGGGTCGACCGCCAGATGCCCAGGTTCCAGAGGGCCTCGAACGCGCGGAGCGGATAGCTGTAGAATTTGCCTTCATAATAGATGCGGCTCATCCGGGGACGCTGAATGAAGTCGTCGGGCAAAATCTCGTTCCACAGGTCCACGACCTGCTGCGACTTGGAAAAGAAGCGGTGCCCGCCAATGTCGAACCGGAAACCGTCCAGTTCCACCGTGCGGCTGATGCCGCCGACATAGACCGGGTCTTTTTCGATCACCGTCACGTTCAGCCCCTGCTTGGTCAGCAGATAGGCGGCGGTCAGGCCCGCCGGGCCAGCGCCGATGATGGCGACGTCCACATGTCGGTCGGTACGCGGCATGGCAGGCTATTCCCCCGGAAGATCGTTCGTGCCTGCCGGAGTGAAGGAAATCCTCTAAGGAGTGGTTAATGCCCGGTAAGGATGAGCGGCCCGCGCATGACAAAGGGCCGCTCCATGGGTATGGAACGGCCCCCTGCAGTTCCCCTTCGTGAGGGGAAGGCGGATGTTCTCAGCTCTGGCGCTGGGCCAGCGTGCTGAGGTCGCTGCGCGCGCCGTCAATCGCGCTGCCGAAGCAATTGCGATAATCCTCGGTCACGGGCAGGACGGAGCCGTTCACAAAGCCGCACACCTGCTTGGCGGCGCGCGTCACACGCGAATCGGCGCGGCGCATGCCGTTGGTGCTGGTAAGGTTGAGGTCGGCCACGGACACGGCCAGGCTGCGGGTTTCGGTGCCGGCGCGGCCGTCCACGATCACATCCATGTCGTTGCTGCCGGCGCTCGCTACGCCGGGCAGCGCGAGGGCCATGGCGGCGGCCATAGCCACCAGCGTTTTCTTGGTCATCCTGTATCTCCTGTCGAACATTGTTCTGATTGTTCGCCCCACGTCTGACGTGGAAGTAGGGTCATGCACTAAATAAGCGCACAGGGCGTTGTTGAAAAGAGGCCACTTGATAAAAAGTGGCTGATTTCTGGGATTTTGCGGGTGCGAAGGGATTTTGTTCGCACCCGCATCAGGCTTTTTGTGGCTACATTTACCAAGTCGCTGATCGTAACAGATCAACCCGGCCATGTTTTTAGTGGCGGAAGTGGCGCATCCCCGTGAAGACCATCGCCAGGCCTGCTTCGTCGGCAGCGGCGATTACTTCGTCGTCGCGGATCGATCCGCCCGGCTGGATGACTGCGGTCGCGCCGGCCTCCACCGCCGCCAACAGGCCGTCGGCGAAGGGGAAGAAGGCGTCGGAGGCGACCGCCGAACCGATGGTGCGCGGGGTGGACCAGCCGGCCTTTTCGGCGGCGTCCTTCGCCTTCCATGCGGCGATACGCGCGGATTCGAGGCGGTTCATCTGGCCCGCGCCGACGCCCGCGGTGCTGCCGTCCTTGGCATAGACGATGGCGTTCGATTTCACATGCTTGGCGACGGTCCAGGCGAACAGGCAGTCCTTCAGCTCCTGTTCGGTCGGCGCGCGTTTGGTGACGACCTTCAGCGCGTCGCGGTCGACCTGGCCATTGTCGCGGCTCTGGACCAGCAGGCCGCCGGCGATCGTCTTGATCTGAAGGCCGGGACGCGCCGGATCGGGCAGGTCGCCGGTCAGCAGCAGGCGCAGATTCTTCTTCTTCGCAAAGATTGCCCTGGCTTCGTCATTGGCGTCGGGCGCGGCGACGACTTCGGTAAAAATGCCGCTGATCGCCTCGGCGGTCGGGCCGTCGAGCGGGCGGTTGACCGCGATGATGCCGCCGAAGGCCGACACGCTGTCGCAGGCGAGCGCGGCTTCATAGGCTTCGATCAGCGTCTCGCCGGTGGCGACGCCGCAGGGGTTGGCGTGCTTGACGATCACCACGGTCGGCGGGCCATCGCGAAACTCGCTGACCAGCTCCAGCGCGGCGTCGGCGTCGTTATAATTATTGTAGCTCAGTTCCTTGCCCTGGATCTGTTGCGCCTGGGCAATGCCCTTCGCGGACGGGCCGGTGGGCAAGTAGAGCGCGGCGGACTGGTGCGGATTTTCGCCGTAGCGCAGCGTGGTGGAGAGCGTGCTCGCCACCGCCAGCGTGTCGGGGAACATCGTGCCCTGATCGGCGAAGGCGAACCAGCTGGCGATCATCGAATCATAGGCGGCGGTGGCGGCATAGGCTTTCGCCGCCAGCATCCGGCGGAAGTCGTAGCTGGTAGCCCCGCCCTTCTCCGCCATTTCCGCGATCAGCCGGGCATAGTCGGCCGGATCGGTGACGATCGCCACGCTTTCATGATTCTTCGCGGCGGAACGGACCATCGACGGGCCGCCGATATCGATATTTTCGATGATCTCCTCGCGCTCCGCGCCCTTGGCGACCGTCGCGGCGAAGGGGTAGAGGTTGACGACGACCAGGTCGATCGCGCCGATGGCATGCTCGTCCATCGACGCGACATGGTCGGGGTTGTTGCGGACGGCGAGCAGGCCGCCATGGACTTTGGGGTGCAGCGTCTTCACGCGGCCGTCCATCATTTCGGGGAAGCCGGTGAGGTCGGAAATGTCCATGACCTCAAGCCCTGCCTCGCGCAGCGCCCTGGCGGTGCCGCCGGTCGACACCAGTTCAACGCCATGCTGGCCCAATGCCCGGCCCAGTTCGATCAGGCCCGCCTTGTCGGACACGGACAACAGGGCGCGTTTGATGGTTACGTCGGTCATGGGGAAGGCGCTTTCTACAGGCAAAGGGCAGGACGGCTTTGCGCCAGCCCCATAAGCCCGGACCGCGCAAAAATACAGTGCGAAAGCGCGATTCCGCTTGGCTTGGGACGCGGCTTGGATAGTGTCCGGTCCCATCATGACAGTTGGGGGAGTCACCATGCGCCGTCTGCTTGCCGCCACCGCCTTGCCATTGCTTCTGGCCTTGCCCGCCGCGGCGCAGATCGCGACCCCCGACCGGCCCATCACCGATCCCGCCAGTCTGCAATCGCCCGTCAATCTTAAGGCGCGTGCCGTGCCGGTTGCGGATATCGGCGCGTCGCGCACGCTGGGCAGCGCGGCGTGGAGCATCGATGGCAAGCAGATTTTCGTCGCGACCAACCTCACTGGCCGCACCAATATCTGGCGGACCGACACGGCGGGGAGCTGGCCGGTGCAGCTGACCCAGTCAGACGATGCGCAGACCGGCCTTACCGCATCGGCGGACGGCCAATATCTCTATTTCCAGCAGGATGTCGGCGGCAATGAATATAGCGACATCTACCGCGTATCGGTGGATGGCGGCGCGGTCGAAAATCTGACCAACACGCCCGACAGGCGCGAAAGCGGGATGCTGCCCGGCCCGGTCGGCGGGCTGGTCGCGCTGTCGACCAAGCTCAAGTCGCAGGGCCAGACCAACGTCGCGGTGATGGACGCGACCGGCGCGGTGCGCGTGCTGACCAAGGAGGCCGACCCGCAATATGGCTGGACGCCGATCGCCTGGATCGATGGGGGCAAGGCGCTGATCGCCAATCGCGATCGCGTGGATTCCAAGGTGGGCGAAGTGTGGCGGATCGACGTCGCGAGCGGCGCGGCGACCAAGATGATCGCCAAGGCCGACACCGTCTATGGCGCGGCGGACGCGACCGCCGACGGCCAATGGATCGCGGTCAACACCGACGTCGGCACGGGACAGATTCACGCTGGCCTCTACGATGTCGCCGCCAAGCGCTGGAAGTGGCTGAAACCCACGCCCTGGGAGCAGACCGCCAGCCTCTTCACCCGCGACGGGAAGACGCTGATCTTCGCGACCAACGCCGATACCCGCAGCACGCTCTACGCCTATGACGTGGCGACCGGCGCGGAAACCGCGCTGCCGATCGCGCCGGGCGTCAATTATCCCGTCGGCCGCGAACCGCGATCGCCCGATGGCCGCACGCTGATGGTCAATCATTCGGGCGCGGATTCGCCGGCGAACCTCTATCTCTACGATCTGGCGACCGGCGTGTCGCGGCACGCGACCCAGCTTGCCATCGCAAGCCTCCAGCCTGACGTGCTGCCCAAATCGACCGTGGTCACCTACAAGAGTTTCGACGGCACGCTGGTCAGCGCGATCGTCACCATGCCGGCCAATCTGAAGCGCGACGGCGGCAATCCCGCGATCGTCCTGCCCCATGGCGGCCCGACGGGTCAGGCGCAGGACGGGTACAGCCGCTACGCTACCGCCTTCGCCAGCCGGGGCTATGTGGTGATCCAGCCCAATTTCCGCGGCTCCACCGGCTATGGCAAGGCGTTTCAGGACGGCAATTACAAGGATCTGGGCGGCGGCGACCTGAAGGATACGATCGCGGCCAAGGATTTCCTGGTAAAGACCGGCTATGTCGACACCAAGCGCGTGGGCATTTTTGGCGGCAGCTATGGCGGCTTCATGACGCTGATGGCGATCGGCCGCGCGCCCGACGCATTTGCGGCCGCGGTGCAATGGTTCGGCATCATCAACTGGCGCACCATGTATCGCGACCAGGACGAGGAATTGAAAGCCTATCAGCGCGGGCTGCTCGGCACGCCCGACAGCGACCCCAAAGTCTATGACGCTGCCTCGCCGCTCACCTATATCCGCGCGGCCAAGGCGCCGTTGCTGACGATCCAGGGCGAAAACGACATCCGCGTGCCACGCGGGCAGGCGCAGGAAGTGCACGACATATTGAAGGCGAAGGGGAATGTGGTCCAAACCATCTTCTACCCCGCCGAGGGCCATGGCTTCCAGAAGCGCGAGAACCAGCTGGATTCGCTGACGCGGACGGTGGCGTGGTTCGACAAATATTTGAAGCCTGTAGCGGGGCAATGACGGGGAGCGTCAAGGCAAGGTGCCCGACTCTCGATTACGAACCTGCGGAGATATGGCCGATTTGGGTGGCTAGCGGACCTTCAGGTTTACGGTAGCAATTGCTGTAGAGCAGTCATAAAATCCACCGTCACCCCAGCGACGGCTGGGGTCTCAGGCGTTGACGCGCTACGGTAAGATATGGCGCGAGGCGGCTACACCTACATCATGACCAACAAGCCGAGGGGTGTTCTCTATATCGGCGTCACAGCCGACATTGCAGCACGCGCCGAACAACATCGAAACGGCACTGGTTCGGCTTTTTGCAAAAAATACGGGCTGACCCGCTTGGTTCTAGTCGAGCCACATGATGACATCACGCTCGCCATCACCCGCGAGAAGGCGCTCAAAGCCTGGAAGCGGGAATGGAAAATCCGGCTTGTCGAAGAGAGAATCCAGGTTGGCGCGATATGTCAGACGTTATCTCGTGACCGCCTGAGACCCCAGCCTTCGCTGGGGTGAGGATGAGGGAAACGGCCGCTTCCGGACAAAGGCACACCATGTTTTGAAGGCAAAAACTGGTCGTTTCCAGACGGCCGACGCCCTAACCCACCTTCTTGAACAACCAACCGATGCTCGATCCGCCAGGCAGCGCCTCGCTGGTCACGACCAGTTGCTTGGTCGGGTGGGGGCGGCCGTCGCCGTCGACCCACAGGCTGTCCTCGACGCTCAGTACACCTGCGCCGGTGCGATATTGCCACAGCGCGCCATGGTCGATGCGCAGCAGCGCGCCCATATTGTCGGCGGTCAGCGTCGGTTCGACGCCCGGTGCCAGGTGGTAGCGCAATTGCACCGGCTGTTTGGCGGGCTTGCGGCGGCGTTCGGCGGGGGTTAGCATATCCTCGCCCCGGATTTCCTTGCCGTCGCCGCTCATCAACAGCAGGCGGCGGTGGACATAGCCCAAGCGGCGGACATAGCCGTCATGGGACAGGTCCAGCCGGCTGCCATTGTCCAGCTCCTGCCGGTTCAGCTCGACTTCGGTCACGCCCTTGCCCAGCGTGCCGTCGGGCAGCAGCGCGGTCGAATTATTATCGTTGAGGATCAGCGTGCTGTGCGCGGCGGTGGTGCGCAGTCCCTGCGCCAGATCGCGCGGTATCCACGCTCCCTCCAGGGCCGCGCCGCCGCAATTGACGACCAGCCGCAGCGGCCCGTCGCTGATCTCGATCGCGCCGGTCGATGCGCAGCCCGCTTCGGCGAGGCGCGCGACCGGGGGCGGAGCGGCGTCGATCTGGAGCACGGTCGCGCCCGCGGCGATGCGCTGATAACCCCAGTCGCGCGCCTGGCGCAGCGGCCGGGCGCGCACCCGGCTGGCCGCGACCACGGCGGACACCAGGTCGGGGTCGATCGCGCCGGACCCCTGCCAACTGCCAAGGCCGCCGTCGCCATGGGCCAGGCCCAGCAGCGCCGGGACCGCGCGGTTCAATCCTTCGATCAGGCAGGCGGGCGGGGCTTCGCGGCGCACGTCATAGACTGCGCGCAGCATGGACAGCAGCATCACCGCCTCCAGTTGCGCCAGCGGGGACCGCGACACGATGCCGCCATCGGGATGGAAGCCGCTGTCGATCGCGCGCTTGAGGCCCGCTTCGCCGAACAGCTTGCGTGGCCCCCCGCCGGGAATCAGCAGCGCTGCGGCGACGATGCCGCACCAGGCGACGAGGCGGGGCAGGCCCATCGGCGCCTTGTCGGCGCTGCGATCCAGATGGCGGGCGGTGCGCGCAATGCAGTTCAGCACCAGCGAGCGATAGACCAAGTCGCTGGACGAGAGGATTAGCGGCGCATGGGCGGTCCAGAACAGCAGCCGCCAGCCGGCATTGTCCGCGCGCCACGCCGGTTCGCTGGGCGTTTCATGATGGGCCGCCAGCCATTTGCGCATCACGCTTTCAGCGATCGGTGCGCCCTGTTCGCGCGACGCGCTGCTGGCCAAGTCGCGCAGCCAGCGGAAGCCGTGCAGATAGTCGGCAAAGGCCGGCCCGACCGACAGCTTGGCGAAATCGAGCGCATCGACCGGCAGCTTGTGCCCGCGAAACAGGAAATAGCCCGCCCGCATCGCCGCGCCCGCCCGGCCATCGCCGGGAATGGCGTCATCCGGCACCGCCAGCAGCTTCAGGGGATATTTACCGCGCAGCTTGCGGCCGTGGATCGGCGTCTTCCAGCTGAGCAGATAGAATTGATTGGCGATCTTTTGCGCCAGCGACAGGCCTTTGTCATCCGCGACGCGGATGAGGCGCTTGCCCTGCTCTATGCCGTCGTCGCCGGCATCAGGCGCGGCGTCGGGGGTGGAGCGGCTGGCGATGCGCCGGTGGTCGTTCACCCGCCCCGCAGCTTCCGGATATTGTCGGCATAGGCGGACGGGCCGCCACGGAAGGTGGCGGTGCCCGCGACCAGCACGTCTGCGCCGGCTTCGATCGCCTTGGGCGCGGTGGTGAAATCGATGCCGCCGTCGACCTGCAAATAAATCTCGCGGCCGGTCTTGTCGATCATCTTGCGGATCGCTTCGATCTTGCGCAGCTGATTCTCGATGAAGCTCTGCCCGCCGAAACCGGGATTGACGCTCATCACCAGGATCAGGTCGACGTCGTCGATCAGATAATCCAGCATCTTGGCCGGGGTGCCGGGGTTCAGCACCACGCCCGCCTTCACGCCCAGCGACTTGATATGCTGGACGGTGCGGTGGATGTGCGGACCCGCTTCGGGATGGACCGTAATGATGTCGGAACCGGCGGCGACGAACGCCTCCAGATATTGATCGACCGGAGAGATCATCAGATGGACGTCGAAGACCTTCGTCGTGTGCGGGCGCAGCGCCTTCACCACGTTGGGGCCGATGGTGATGTTCGGCACGAAATGGCCGTCCATGACGTCGATATGCACCCAGTCGCAGCCCGCTTCGTCGATGGCGCGCACCTCCTCGCCCAGGCGGGCGAAGTCGGCGGAAAGGATGGAGGGCGAGATGAGAATGGAACGGGTCATTAACCGTTCGCCTTAATCGCCACCGGGGGCGAGGGCAACGGACATTTGCAGGCGAGTCGCGATTGTTTCCGCGCTGCGCCTGCGGCGCTTTACAGCATCACGAAAATCGTGGGGTCCAGCCGCTGCGACGCAGGCGCGCCGCGGGGCAGCAACTGCTTGACGCCATGCAGCCCGACCACGATCCCATCATCGTCCAGCACCGGCGCGGCGATCAGTCGCATGGCGCATTGGCCCGCACCGTCGATCTGGTTGATATCGACGTCCAGGGTGAAGCCGCGTTTATGGCGGATGGCGTAGGTGCGCAGCCGCTCCATCGCGTCGCGGGAGTCCGGGGTGTAGAGCGACACGGACAGCGGGCGCGATACCGCGCTGTCGCGTTCCAGCCCGAATATGTCATAGACCCCGGCGGTCCAGCTCAGCGCATTGTCGGCCAGGTTGCAATGCCACAGCCCCAGCCCCCGTTCCGCCAGCGCCGCGTCGTTGCGGGCGATGCTGGAATCGAGCAGCACCGGGGCAAGATGTTCGCGCAGGTCGTAGAGCGGCCAGCTATGATTGAGGGGAAGAGGCTCGATCGGACGCACAGGGGGCACCTTTTACGCGGGGAAATCCTCTCTAAGCCCTTCATGGTTAAGGCTTAGTTCGCCCTTTTGGCAAGCCTCGCGATGAAAAATCCGTCCGCGCCGCCCTGCGCCGCCAGCGTGTCGGGCAATGTCCGCAGCCAGCCCTGCGCCGTGGGGGCCATGCCGTCGGGCATTTCGTCGGCTTCCACAGGGATCAGCGCGAAGTCGGGGCGAGCGGCCAGGAAGCGTTCGACCTGCTCTTCGCCCTCGGCCCGTTCCAGTGAGCAGGTGGCGTAGATGATCCGGCCGCCCGGTTTCAGCCAGTCGGCGGCGCGGGTCAGAAGCGCGCTTTGCAGTTCGGCCAGTTCCGCGATCTGGCGCGGGCCGATGCGGTGCAGCACGTCGGGATGGCGGCGATAGATGCCGGTCGCGGTGCAGGGCGCGTCGAGCAGAATGGCGTCCACCGGCTCCTCCGGCTGCCAGGTCCGCAGGTCGGCGGTCGCGACATCGGCGGTCAGGCCGGTGCGCGCCAGATTTTCGGTGAGCCGCTCCAACCGCTTGCTCGACTGGTCGATCGCGGTGACGCGCCAGCCGGCCGCGGCCAGCTGCATCGTCTTGCCGCCGGGCGCGGCGCACAGGTCCAGCACATGGCGGCCTTCACCCGGCCCCAGCAGCCGCGCGGCGCAGGAGGCGGCGATATCCTGCACCCACCAGGCGCCGTCCACAAAGCCGGGCAGGCTGGGTATGGCGGTGCTTTCGGGCAGGCGCACATGGCCCGGCGCGAACGACGCACCACCCAGTTCAGCTGTCCACTTCGCTGTCTCTGCCACGTCGCGCAGGCTGATGTCGACCGGCGGGCGGATCGCATAGGCATGGGCGGCGGCCAGTGGCATGGCGTCGCCCCATTGGGCGGCCCAGCGTTCGGCGACTTGCGCGGGCAGGGTCAGGGGGACGGGCAGGGCGGGTTCGCCGCGCGTCACCGTGCCGAACACGCCATGGACCAGCTTGCGTGGCCCGCCATCGACCAGCGGCAGTGCGGTGGCGATGGCGG
>JAVBXL010000101.1 GCA_030824575.1 bacterium
CCGAACAGGAAAAGCAGCGCGCCGATGACATGGCCGTGGCGGAACGCCGCCGATTCGACATGGGCGCAAGCGACCTGTTCCTGGTGAATACGCGGGAGGAAAGTGCCGCCAATGTCGCCTTGTCCTTACTCGACATGCGGCTGCGGCGCATCGTCGCTGGGGCAGATCTCGCCGCGGCGTCCGGGGATGCAGTATCACTAGGGCTCCATTAGTGTGAAAATTCCCGTTCCCATATAGAAGTGCATAACAAACCGACGTGATCACTGACGCAGAGAGATCGCGGCATAAAGCGGGTCGTCTGGACTTGGGAATTGAGATTTATCGTCTAAACGGTCGACATCGGAAGCGGCGAGTACGCGCCATTTTTTGGCCCGACAGAACCTGTTGCCGAATGCGGCGGCATCAAAGCATGTGGAACGCCAAGTTCCATTTATAAACCCGCTCAAAGTTGCGATATGCCGGCCCGGCTCTTCATTAGCGGCTGTATGCGTGTTCCGAACGCTTCCACGCCTTCTATGAAATCGTCGAAGGTCAGCAACACGCCACCGGTGTTCGGCACTTCGGCCATGTCGTCGAGCATGCGCGCCACGCTTTCGTAGCTGCCGACCAGTGTGCCCATGTTGATGTTCACGGCCCCTTCCGGCGCGGCGAGTTGGCGGACGTTGGTGTCGGTGTTGACCGTGTCCCTGGCACCCTGATCGGCCAGCCATGCGATGGCGTCGAGATCGACGCCGTCATTATAGCGCCGCCATTTGGCCATGGCTGCCTCGTCTGTCTCAGCGGCGATCACCATGACCAGGACGAAGACCGAGACGTCGCGGCCGGTCTGTGCGGTGAACTTCGCCAGCCGGTCGTTATTGGAAGCAAAAGCGGTCGGCGTGTTGACGCCCTTGCCAAGGCAGAAGGCGTAGTCCGCCCACTTGGCCGAGAACGCCAGCCCCGCATCGGACGATCCCGCACAGATTATCTTCATGTCCGCTTGCGGTTGGGGCCGGACGAGGCAATCGTCCATCTGATAATATTGGCCTTTGAAGTTGGAGCGCCCGCTTTCCCACAACTCGCGCAGTATGCGGGCATATTCGTCGAGCACGTCATAGCGATTGCGAAAATGCTCTTCGCCTGGCCACAGGCCCATCTGCGTATATTCGGGCGGCTGCCAGCCGGTAATCAGGTTCAGCCCGAAACGACCATGGCTGATGCTGTCGATGGTATTGGCCATGCGCGCGGCGAAGGCGGGCGGAATGATCAGCGTGGGGCAGGTGGCGAAGATCTTGATCTTGTCCGTCACCGCTGCAAGGCCCGCCATCAGCGTGAAGCTTTCCAGGCCATATTCCCAAAACTGCGTCTTGCCGCCGAAGCCGCGCAGTTTGATCATCGATAGCAGGAAATCGAGCCCGTATTTCTCGGCACGCAGGGCGATCTCCTTGTTGAGATCGAAGCTCGGCATATATTGCGGCGCGTTTTCGCTGATCAGCCAGCCATTATTGTTGATGGGAATGAAAACGCCGACCTGCATGGATTTCAGCTCCTGAGGAATGCGAGAACGGCGCGGTTGAAATTGTCGGGATCGGTCACGTTGCAGGCATGACCGCCCCAATCGAACGTGGCGGTCCGGGCGTGCGTAACCGGCTTGGCGAGATCGAGCGCGGTGGCGAACGGCACGAGAAAGTCGTCACGGGTGGCGATGACTAGCAGATTTTCCAGCGCCGCCAGCCCCGCCGGATCGGGTGTGTAGGTCTGCACGGCGGCGATGCGCCTGGCCGTCGTCTCGACGCCCGGAAAAGCCGCAAGATGGTGTTCGAGGTCAGCCATCAGATCTTCGTCGTGGGCAGCGATCCAGTCGGGCGGATATAGGAAAAGCGGCTGTGCTTCGAGAAAGGCCCGCTCGCCAGCGCCGTGCAGCAATGCGAGGCGGGCGGCGAAACAGCGCCGCGTATGGGGGGAGAGCGAGCGCCAGCCGTTGACGACGACCAGCCGGTCGATCCGCCCCGTGCGGATGGCCGTTTCGACGCCGATGGCCCCGCCCAGCGCATGACCGATGCAATGGACGCGCGCGATGCCGATGGCATCCATCAGCGCGATCATGTCGCTTGCCATGTCCTCGACAGATAGGGTGTCGGCAAGCGCGCGGTCGCTGCGGCCGGTGCCGCGATGGTCATAAGCGATGACGCGGAAATGCGCAGCCAGCGCCGGAAGGTTCGGCACCCAGTAGGTCGCCGAACCGCCAACGCCGCTCGACAATATCAGCGGTGGCGCATCAGCGCTCCCGTGGATTTCGTAGTAAAGCCCTGCCGCCTTAGCCAAGATGGGCGACCGAGGCGATCTCCACCAGACAGTCCGGCTTTACCAGTTCGCACTTGATGCAGTAGCGCGCAGGTTTGTCACCCGGAAAATATTCGGCATAGACCGCATTGAAGGCGGCATAGTCATTGAGATCCGTCAGGAAGATCTGGTTCATGGCGATGTCCGCCATCGTGCCGCCCGCGGCCTCGATCGTGGTCTTGATGACGTCCAGCACATGGCGCGTCTGCGCAGCGGCGTCGCCGATATGCAGCACCATGCCGCCCTCTCCCAGCGCCAGCACGCCAGAGACGTACACCGTGTCGCCCGTCTTGGCTCCGGCTGAATAGGGAGCGATGGGTTTGGGGAACTGCGGCGGATTGATCGGTTCGAAAGGCATCAGGCCTCCTTCTTTGGCAGTTGGCCGACAGCGGTGCGAAAATCGGCGACACTGCTTACCCAGCCGAAGAATGTCTCGACATTGTAGAGGCTGGCTTCGCGGATAAATTCCGGTCCCAGATGATGCACGGCGTCCTCCAGCAGCACGCCGAAATATTCGAGGTGGAAGCCGTCGCGCAGGGTCGATTCGACACAGACATTGGTGGCGATGCCGGTGAAGATCAGCGTGCGGATGCCGCGTGCCCGTAACACGGAATCAAGCTGCGAATTGAAGAAGGCGGAATAGCGCGGCTTGTGCACGCGCAGGTCGCCCTCCTGCACATGCAAGCGATCCACAAGGTCATAGTCCCATCCACCGCGCGCTAGAAACTTACCGGCCAGTTCGGGTCGCGCCCGCATGGTCTTGAGCGCATTGGATTTGTGCCAGTTTGGCGAGAGCGCCGTGCCTGCCTCGACATAATGGGAATCCCAGCCATTCTGCAGGAACACCACCGGCATGCCCGCTGCGCGCGCCATATCGACGACTTCGGCAATCTTTGGAATCACACCAGCCGCCGGGCCAATATCGAAGCCAGCCTCGTCCACATAGCCGCCCTCGCTGGCATAGGCGTTCTGCATATCCACGACGATGACCGCCGTCGTCGCGGCATCGAGACGGATCGCTTCAGGCCGCGCCGGGAGCACCACAGAGGGGCCGGAACGGGAAGGGGCTGGATCGACGATGACTTCGTTCACCCGCGCAGGATTGAGCAAATGCATCCGGTGGTCAAGCGGAGTGCGCTCATTTTGCTCGACCCGACCAGATTGACCCACCTATAGAATTTGCAACGCCCGGCGATCTGTTTCGATGGTGAACTGCGCTACCGAAGATACAGGACTATCTGCTTTTGTGCGATCTGCGATTGCGCGGAAATCCGCGGTCAAGGCGCTTGCGCTGATATCGATCAGAACATAGCCCGCATGATCGACATCGCTGAAGCGGATGTGAGGATTATTGGTCTTTACGTCGTTGAACCGGCCCGGTGGCGGAGACGCGGCAGCGAGGGCGGACGTGACGATTTCGGTGCCGACAGCCTTACCATCTACATCGTTCAGATCATTCACCCAGAAGCTATGGACATCGCCGCTCAACACCACGGGGTTGCGCACGGCAGGCTGGGCTAGGCCAGTTAGCACCCGATCGCGATTGGCGGCATAACCGTCCCACTGATCGCTGAAACTGCTGGTGCACGCTTCATCCAGACATAAAGGCGCGAAAAAGACCTGCTGCGCAATAAGCGTCCAGGGACACCGCTCGCTTGCCAGCCGTCCGGCCAGCCATTTTTCCTGCACGGCGCCCAGGATCGTGCGTTTCGGCACGCGCACCTCCGCACAATCGCTGATTACGATATTGCGCGCCAGGTTTGGCGCGGCGCATGGCGGCGCACTGCGATACTGCCGCGTATCGAGTACTGACAGGGACATCAGATCCGCCCAATCCACGGCGCGGTACAGGCGCGGCGCAGCGCGGCCCAGCCATAGGCTGGGCCGGATTGGCATATGTTCGAAATAGGCCTGGTAGGCCGCGGCGCGGCGCGGCGCAAATATTTCAGGCGGCAAGGCATCGCGATTGGCCAGATTGGCATAATCGTTCAGCACCTCATGATCGTCCCACGTCACGATCCACGGCGCGGCGCGATGCGCAGCCTGCAAATGCGGGTCTGTCTTGTAGAGCGCGTGGCGCTGCCGATAGCCTGCAAGATCTTTGGGTTCGGGCGCACCGAATTCGCGCACTTTAGGCTGTCCGGCATAGCTTTGTTCGTAAATATAGTCGCCGACCTGCAGAATGATGTCGGGCTGCACCGCCACTAGGTCGCGATAGACGCCAAACTGCGCCTGTTCCCAATGTTGGCAGGATGTCAGGGCGATACGTAGCCGGTCGGCACTGCGCGGCACGGTGACCGCGCGGCCGACGGGGCTGGTCGCGCCCAGCGCATGAAATCGATACCAATAGGGGCGACCGGACGGCAGACCTGTCGCTTCGACATGCACCGCATGCGCATGTTCGGGGTGGGCGACCGTCCGCCCGGTCCGAATAATCTTGCGAAACATGGCGTCGGTGGCGATATCGTACGATATCGCCACCGCATGGGCGAGCAGCGGTTGGAAATCGGCGCCGATCAGTCGGGTCCATAAGACGAAGCCGTCCAGCCCCGGATCGCCTGACGCCACTCCCAATGCAAACGGATCAGTCACCGCACTAGCCCCCGCATCGACTGGCAAAACGGGGGCTACCGCTAAGGCCGCCATCGCCTGCACCAGTGCTCGGCGATGCCAAATAAGGGGGAGGGGCAACATGATGTCAGCGCCTAGGTGCGCTTCATGACTGCTGGATGACACCTGATGGATTTGTCTTCAAAATGCCATCAAAGCGTAGCGTCATTGTCGCTTATTGCGCGTAGCGGCGCACCACCGATCATCCAGATCGGGGGGAAATTACCATGAAGTTCAGGACAGTTCTGCGGACGTCCGCGACCTGCATCCTGCTGCTGAACGCAGCGGCGGTACAGGCGCAGACGGCTACAGGAGAGGGCAATGCGCCCGTAGCCGCCCCGGCAGAGGGCAGCGCGACGCAAGGTGGAACCGAGATCGTCGTCTATGGCCAGGGCAAGGTCCGCCAGGAACAGACGGTATCGGCCAAGGCGATCGAGATACTCGCACCCGGCAGTTCGCCGTTGAAGGCCATCGCCCGCTTGCCCGGCGTCGCACTGCAAAGCTCTGATCCGTTCGGGTCCTACGAACTCGGCACTCGCCTGTCTGTCCGTGGCTTCAACCAGAGCCAGATGGGTTATACGCTCGACGGCGTGCCGTTGGGCGACATGTTCTACAACGGCCATAACGGCCTGCATGTCAGCCGGGCGATCGCTGCGGAAAATATCGCGCGGGTCGATGTGTCGCAGGGCGCTGGCGCTCTGGGCATCGCGTCTACCAGCAATCTGGGCGGCAATCTGGAGTTCGTGTCGCGTTCGCCGTCGCAGGAGATGGGCGGGGAAATCGCGGTTACTTACGGTATGTACGACACGGCGCACATCTACGCCCGTTTGGAAAGCGGCGAACTGCCGAGTGGCACGCTCATTTCCCTGTCGGGGGTCTATCACGACGCGGACAAATGGAAGGGCTTCGGCGAGCAGACGGACCGCAAGGTCGATGGCAAGGTCGTGCAGAAGATCGGCGATGCGACGCTGACCGGCTGGGTCAATTATTCGCTGCACAAGGAACGCAATTATGCGGACCTGTCGCCCGCGACACTGGACCGGATCGGCTATGATCTCGACTTCCTGGCTCCGGACTTCGATACAGCGGTACTACTGTCGCAGGTCAGCGCCAATAAGACGGCGGCCGCTGCCGGGCGCGCTTTACCCTTCCCTACGGCGGGTACCAATTTTCCTGCGCCATACACCAATGTCAACGACACCTATTATGACAGCGGCGGCGTGCGTGAGGACGTGTTGGGCGCGGTGACGCTGGACGTACCGGTCAGCGAATGGCTCGATGTCTCCGCTACCTATTATCATCATTATGACAAGGGTAGTGGCGGCATCTATACGCCTGCCAAGTTCAGCCCGGACGGCTTCCCGCTGTCCGTGCGGACCACCGAATATGGCATCAATCGCGACGGCGGCATCGCCAATGCCACCGCACGCCTTGGCAACCACACGATCCAGATCGGCTATTGGCACGAGGATAACGACGCGATCACCGATCGCAACTATTATGCCGTCAGCCAGACCAACCGGCCCGACGTCACTGATTTCCTGCAAAACCCGTTCGCCAGCGACTTCCTGACCGATCTGACCACCGTCACCAACCAGTTCCATGTCAGCGACAGCTGGCAACTGAGCGATGCGCTGACCATCGCAGGCGGGTTCAAGGGCGCGCGTGTGGAAAATGGCATCACGACCAATGCCGGCACGCCTTTCATCAATGGCAAGATCGCCGCGAAGGACTGGTTCCAGCCGCAGATCGGCGCAACTTACAAGGCCGGGCGTCAGGAATTCTTCGCCAATTATGCGGAGAATATGCGCGCCTATATCAGTTCCTTCCGTGGTCCCTTCGGCACGACCCAGGTCGGGTTCGAAGCGATCCGTGGCGCGCTGAAGCCCGAAACCTCGCGCACAATGGAGGCAGGCTGGCGCTTCAACGCTGGCAAGCTGCGTGGTGTCGTGACCCTCTATGACGTGAAGTTCGAAAACCGCCTGCTGGCGGCGTTCAGCGGCGCGAACATCCTGGGCAACCCCAGCATCCTGCAAAATGTGGGCAGCGTCACCAGCCGGGGCATTGAAATCGGCGCGACCTATCGCGTGACGCCCGCTTTGTCTTTGATCGGGTCCTATTCCTACAATGACAGCACCTATGACGACGACACCGTCAACGGCACCGCATCGGTGCCGACCAAGGGCGTCCGCACCGTCGATACGCCTGCGCATCTGGCCAAGGGCGAAATCAATTATGACGACGGCGCCGTCTTCGGCAACCTGTCGGGTGCCTATACGTCCAACCGCAACCTGACCTATACCGGCGACTTGAAAGTCAAGGGTTATGTCCTGTTCGACGCCGCACTCGGCTATCGCTTCCCAGCGGGCGGCGTGTTGGGCGGGGTCGAGCTTCAGTTGAATGCGGTGAACCTGCTCAACAAGAACTATATCGCCGCTCTTGGCTCCGGCCAGTTCTTCAATAATGCGACGTCGCTAAACAATACGATGCAGGCCGGTTCGCCGCGCCAGGTGTTTGGAACGATCCGCAAAAAATTCTGATGCGTAGGACCGACAGCGACGAAATTCGCTGTCGGTCCTACCACGGCCGATCGAAATCAGTCGGGTCTTGCCAAAATCCGTTTTTACGGCCTGAACCCGGCAGCCGTTTTTCATTCTGTCTGCAAAGCTGCCGGGCTGGACCCAGGAAAGCAGAACTGGCCGGTAAAAGGCCGATTGTGTCGTTTGCGACATTGCAGATTTCGGAGAGTGTATAGGCAACGCCCTTGGCCAGAGAATAGAATGATGTATGGCGGGCCATTGCCGGATTATGACAAAGCAGAATGCCGAGTTCTGTGGGTGCCAGAGCGCAGAGCGTTTGTTTGCCGCCCAAGCGGTGCACCATTACGCATCTGGTCATGATGGCGGCAGCGAGCTGCGATAACACTCAATGGATGTGCGATGGGTCAGACTTTGGAAGATCTCGGGTGGCGGCCCTTTTTCAGCGCGCAAATCTCGGAAGATGACGGTGCCGGATGTCATCCCGCGCGGGTGATGGCGGTTCATCGCGGCAACATTGCTGTGGCGGGCGCTGGAGCGATGAGACTCATCCCACCCTATGTCGCCGACGCCTCCGTTCCTGAAGATCGCCCCACGGTAGGCGACTGGTTGCTGGTCGATGAGGTAACGCTGGAGGTCAGGCGCGTCCTGCAGCGCGAAAACCTGTTCAAACGGCAAGCGCCAGGCACTGATAAAAAGACGCAACTGATCGCTGCGAACGTCGATACGCTCTTTATCGTGGCCTCCTGCAACAAGGATTTCAGCACGGCACGTCTGGAACGGTATCTGGTGCTGGCGCAGGAAGTCGGCGTGCAGCCGGTTGTGATCCTCACCAAGACGGATCTCACGGACACGCCAGATATTTTCGTGGCAGCAGTACGGGATCTGCGACCGGGGCTGCTGATCGAAGCCGTCAACGGGCGCGATCCTGTGAGCGTCGCGCGCCTTGCCACCTGGTGCGGCAGAGGACAGACTGTTGCCCTTGTCGGTTCCTCTGGCGTGGGCAAGTCGACGCTGGTCAATAGTCTGCGTGGCTCCGACGGCATAATGACGCAGGCCATCCGCAAGGGGGACGACACGGGGCGCCATACGACGACGGTGCGCGAGATGCACCGGCTGGCGGGGGGCGGCTGGTTGCTCGATACCCCTGGCATGCGCGAATTGCAGCT
>JAVBXL010000026.1 GCA_030824575.1 bacterium
ATCTGGGAAAAGCCGTTCCTGTCGGGCGAAGGCAATATGTCGCACAGCTTCGCGAACCTGGAACATCATCATTTCAAATATGACCTGTTCCGTCGCGCGGGCGACGTCCATGTCCATTTCTTCGGCACCGCGACCCTGTCCTTCAGCGACGGCATCGCCTGCCAAGAAGGCGACGTGTTCGAAATCCTCGCCGCGCCCTTCACCCTGCCGGTGCGCAATCCGCTCAAGCGCGCACAAGCTGTCCAGGTCGCCGTCCAGGCGCTCTGACACCGATGGACCCGATCCGTATCGCGATCGTGGGCATAGGCAAGATCGCGCGCGATCAGCATGTGCCCGCGATCCGGGGCAACAGCGCCTTCAGCCTGGCGGCCACCGTCAGCCCGCATGATGCGGGCCTCGACGGCGTGCCGCATCATGCCAGCCTGGACGATCTGCTCGCCCAAGGCCCGGCGGTGGACGCGATCGCGCTCTGCACCCCGCCACAGGTCCGCTACGACCTGGCGACACAGGCCCTGGGCAAGGGCATCCACCTGTTCCTGGAAAAGCCGCCCGGCGCGACCCTGGCGGAGGTGGACGCCTTGCAGGCGCAGGCCGACAGGGTCGGCGTCAGCCTGTTCGCCGCCTGGCACAGCCGCTTTGCCGCAGGCGTCGCCCCGGCGCGCGCCTGGCTGGCGGAACGGCGCATCGACAAGGTATCGATCGTCTGGCGGGAGGATGTACGCGTCTGGCATCCGGGCCAGGCCTGGATCTGGGAACCCGGCGGGCTTGGCGTGTTCGATCCGGGCATCAATGCCCTGTCCATCGTCACCCACATCCTGCCCCGCCCCTTCTTCCTGAAGGACGCGACATTGGTGCTACCCGAAAACCGCGCCGCGCCGATCGCCGCCGACCTGGCCTTCCGCGACACGGCGGGCGCGCCGATCCACATGGATCTCGACTGGCGCCAGACCGGCCCGCAAAGCTGGGACATCATCGTCGAAACCGACGCGGGCACGTTGAAGCTCGCCCATGGCGGCGCGGTGCTGACCCTGCCCAGCGGCACCGACCATGGCGAGGATGTCGAATATGCCGGCCTCTACGCCCGTTTCGCCACGCTGATCCGGGGCGGGCGGTCGGATGTCGACACCAGCCCGCTGCGGCTGGTCGCCGACGCCTTCCTGCGCGGCAAGCGCGAGACGACCCAAGCATTTCACGACTGAACTGAACAGGAGAGGACGGATATGACAAAAACCCTGCGCCGCACCGCCAGCGCGCTGATGCTGTGCGCCAGCGCACTGATCTGGCAGCCGGCCGCCGCCGACACCGGCGGCAAGCCCACGACCGCCACGATCGACGCCGCCAAGCCCGGCCCGGTCTATGACAAGCGCATCTTCACCCAGTTCGCCGAACATCTGGGCAATGGCATCTATGGCGGGCTTTGGGTCGCCAACGACAAGTCGATCCCCAACACCAACGGCTTTCGCAACGACGTGATTTCCGCGCTCAAGAACCTGGCCGTTCCTGTCGTGCGCTGGCCGGGCGGCTGCTTCGCCGACGAATATCATTGGCGTGAAGGCATTGGCGGCAAAGCCAAGCGCCCGGTCAAGATCAACACCCATTGGGGCGGCGTCACCGAACCCAACACCGTGGGCACCCATGAATTTTTCGAACTGATCCGTCAGATCGGCGCGGAAGCCTATGTCGCGGGCAATGTCGGCAACGGCACGCCGCAGGAAATGGCGGAATGGGTCGAATATATGACCTCGCCCGCCGGCACGCTGGCCGACGAACGCGCCCGGAACGGCCATAAGGAACCCTGGGCCGTGCCCTTTTTTGGCGTCGGCAACGAACTATGGGGCTGCGGCGGCAATATGCGCGCCGAATATGCCGCCGACCTCACCCGCCGCTACGCCACCTTCATCAAGGCGCCCGCCGGCACCAAAATCCTGAAGATCGCGGCGGGCGCCAATGTCGACGACTATAATTGGACCGAAGTGATGATGCGGGACGCCGGCGCGCAGCTCGACGGCGTTTCGCTCCATTATTACACCCTGCCCCAGGGCGGCTGGCCGCCCAAGGCGGACCCGGTCAATTTCGACGAAACGCTCTGGGCCGACACCCTGTCCAAGGCCGTGCATATGGATGAGCTGATCACCAAGCACACCGCCATCATGGACAAGTACGACCCTGCCAAGCGCATCTTCCTGGCCGTGGACGAATGGGGCACCTGGTATGCGCAAGACCCCGGCACCCATCCCGGTTTCCTGCGTCAGCAGAACACGATGCGCGACGCGCTCGTCGCGTCGATTCATCTCGACATTTTCGCCAAACATGCCGAGCGCGTGAAGATGAGCGCGATCGCGCAGATGGTGAACGTCCTCCAGGCGATGATCCTGACCGATGGCAAGAAGATGGCGCTGACGCCCACCTATCATGTGTTCGAGATGTACAAGCCCTGGCAGGACGCGACCGTGCTGCCGATCAGCATCGACACGCCATGGTATAATAAGGACCAGTTCGTGATGCCGGCCGTCAGCGGCTCTGCGGTGCGGGGCAAGGATGGGAAGGTCCATGTCGGCCTGTCCAACCTCGACCCCAATCAGGCCAACACGGTCACGGTCAAGCTGGGCGGCCTCAACGCCGCCAGCGTCACCGGCCGCATCCTGACCGCCGGCGCGATGAACGCCCACAACACGTTCGACGCGCCCGAAACCGTCAAGCCCGCTGCCTTCACCGGCGCGCAGGTCAGCGGCGGCACTTTGACCGTGACGCTGCCGGCTAAGTCGGTGGTGGTGCTGGAACTGCAATAAAAGTTTGGAGCGGGCGGCGGGTGGAATCACCGCCCGCTCCAATCCCCAAAGGGAAGCGGCTCCTGCGCAGGCAGGAACATGTAGTTCATTCAAGGAGAGGCCCGGATGACCAGGCAGATCATGTCGATAATGGCGGGCCTCGCCCTTCTCGCAGCGACGGCCCCCGCCAGCGCGCAACAGCCGCCGCGCGATACGCTCAATAGCCGCCTGACCGGCAACCTCGTCCCCACCCATGATCCGGTCATCGCGCGTGAAGGCGACACCTATCATGTGTTCAGCACCGGCCATGGCAAGCGGCTGATCGAAACCCGCACCTCGCCCGATCTGGTGACCTGGACCGCGGGCGACCCGATCTTCACAGCGCTGCCCGCCTGGGCGAAGGACACGATCCCCGGCAGCGACGGCATGTGGGCGCCCGATATCAGCTACGTCAACGGCCGCTATCGGCTTTACTATTCCGTCTCGACCTTCGGCTCCAACCGATCGGCCATCGGCCTCGCCACCAGCCCGACGCTGGACCCCAAGGCGAAAAATTACGGGTGGCGCGACGAAGGGCTGGTCGTCCTGTCCACCAGGGACGATGATTACAACGCCATCGACCCGAATTTCATCATCGACCGCGAAGGCCGGCATTGGCTGTCGCTCGGCAGTTTCTGGACCGGCATCAAGCTGTTCGAACTGGACCCGAAAAGCGGCAAGCCCAAAGACCGGGCGGCCAAGCCCGTCAGCATCGCGCGCCGCCCCGCACCGGCTGGTGGCCCCGCCCCGGTCGAGGCACCCTTCATCGTCGACCATGGCGGCTATTACTGGCTGATGGTCAGCTACGATTATTGCTGCAAGGGCGTGAACAGCACCTATTACACCGTGATAGGCCGGTCGAAGGCCATTACCGGCCCCTATCTGGGCAAGGATGGCAGCCCGTTGATGGACGGGGGTGGCACCATCTTCCTGCGCGCCGATCTTCAGGAACAGCAGCGTTTCCGCGGACCCGGCCATGCCGGATGGCTGCACGATAAGGACGGCGCGGACTATGTCGCCTACCACGCCTACGACAAGCAGGCCAACGGCGCGCCCACCCTGCGCATCGCGCCGGTGCGCTGGGGCACAGACGGTTGGCCGCAAGCCGAATATTGATCTATTAGTCCGACTAACATCTTCGGAGAGACACCCATGTCCCTAGCCCTATCCCGCCGCGGCTTCATCGGCAGCGCCGCGGCCTTGTCGGCCACACCGGCCATCGCCCGCGCCGCATCGACCCCGGCCGACGCCCCCGGCCCGGTCAATCCGCTCGTCAAGCAGCGCGCCGACGCCCAGGTCTTTCGCCATGACGACGGCTTCTACTACCTTACCGGCTCCGTCCCCGAATATGACCGGCTGGTGCTGCGCCGGTCCAAGACGATCGCGGGCCTGACCACCGCGACCGAAGCCGTGCTGTGGCGGCACGAGGCCAGCGGCCCGCGCTCCGGCTTCCTCTGGGCGCCAGAACTGCACCAGATCGACGGCAAATGGATCATGTATTTCGCGGCCGGCCCGAGCGGCGGCGGCGACGATGTGTTCCGCATCCGCACCTATGCCGTCATCTGCGACGGCACCGATCCGATGACCGGCAAATGGAGTCTGCTGGGCGAACTGCAAACGCCCTGGGACAGTTTCAATCTCGATTCGACCGTCTTCACCCACAAGGGCGTTCGCTACATGGCCTGGGCGCAGCGCGAACAGGGGATCGAGACAAACAGCAACCTCTATATCGCGAAACTGGAATCCCCGCTGAAACTGGGCAAGGTCACCCGCCTGACTGTTCCCACGCTCGACTGGGAAGTGCGCGGCTACAAGGTCGCCGAAGCGCCCGCCATCCTGCACCGCAACGGCCGCCTGTTCATGACCTATTCGGCCAGCGCCACCGACGCCCGCTACTGCCTGGGGATGCTGAGCGCGGACGAAAATGCCGACCTGCTGGACGCGAATAGCTGGACCAAGTCGCCCCAGCCGGTCTTCGTCACCAACAGCGCCACCAGCGTCTATGGCCCTGGCCATAACAGCTTCACCGTCGATGAAAAAGGCCGCGACATCCTGGTCTATCACGGCCGCGATTATGAGGCGATCCAGGGCGATCCGCTGTTCAATCCCGACCGCCACACCCGCATCCAGCGCCTCTATTACACCGCCGACGGCACCCCCGATTTCGGCGTGCCGGTGGGCAATGGCCCGCTGCCCGAACGCTTCATTTCGTCCACCGATCCGACGCGGCTGATGGCGCATGACGGCACGCAACTGATCGCGGGCAACCCTTCGCTGGCGCAGACGCAATTCCGCCAGCTGCCCGGCCGCGCCGGTGCCCGCAGCGTCATGCTGTCCCCCATATTGATGCCTGACCATTATCTGGTCGCGGGCCAGGATGGATCGCTGACCCTGCAACAGGACAGCAAGAGCGCCGATTTCGCGCTGCGCAGCCAGTTCGTCCGCTTCGACGAGAAGGCGCTGCACGCCGCGCGGTTCGTGTCGATCGCCGTGCCGGGCAAAGCCATCGGCCTGTCCGCAGACCGATTGACGCTGGTCGCCAGCCGCGACCCCAGCGCCTGGTGGCATATCGACTGACGACATAAGTCTGACAATTCAATGTTCGACGGGCGTCCTGCATTAAGCAGGACGCCCTATTTTTATCCATGCCCTTACGGAAACAGGTCCGAAAACCCTGCAACCCTGCGATGCGGCAATAATATCACATCGCTGAAATTTCCCTGCAATGAACTGCAAAATTCCGCTTGCGATTCATTTGTCGGAGCAATAATTAGTCTGAGTAATTCATGCATGGCCGATGGCCAGCGATAGGGGAGGATTTTGAAATGGCTATCAAGCCGATTGCACTGGGTTCCGCGTCCATGTTCGCGCTGATGCTGGCGGGCGTTGCCCACGCCCAGACCGCCCCAGCGCCCGTCGCGCCGCAGGCAGCCGATGACGAAGCCGCCGACATCGTCGTCACCGGCGTCCGCGCCTCGATCGTCGGTGCGCTCAACGTCCGCAAACAATCCATCCAGATCGTCGATTCGATCGTGTCGGAAGACGTAGGCAAGCTGCCCGACAATAATGTCGTCGAAGCGCTTCAGCGCGTCACCGGCATCCAGGTCACCGACCGCGCCGGTGGCGAAACCGCCGGCATCACCATTCGCGGGCTGACCGATCCGCTGACCACGCTCAACGGCCGCAACATCTTCACCGCCGCCGGCACGTCCTTCGCGTTGCAGGATATCTCCGCGAACCTCGTCAAGCAGATCGACGTCTACAAGACCCGCTCGGCCGACCAACTGGAAACTGGCCTTGCCGGCCAGATCGACGTCCAGACCCGTCGCCCGCTCGATTTCGACGGCTTCACCATTTCGGGCCTGGCCCGCGGCGTCTATTCCGAACTGGCGGACAAATATAATCCCAACGTCGCCCTGCTCGTCAGCAACCGGTGGGAAACCGGCATCGGCGACATCGGCTTCCTGGTGAACGCCAGCTATACCAAGGCCCAGTATCGCAACCAGAATCTCCAGGCCGGCGCCATGGTGCCGTTCGCCACCGAAACCCCGCCCGCCGGTTCGGGCCTGACCCCGTTGCAGCGCATCTTCCCCGGTGGCCAGAATGAAAATTGGACGCCGGGCCTCGACGCCGGTCTGCCGACCGCGCCGGGATCGACGCTGAACATCAATGGCGTCGAAACGCCCTATTATCTATCGCGTGACGCGGTCATCGCGTCCGACGTCTATGGCAAGCGCGAGCGTCCCTCGCTCAACGCCGCGCTCCAGTGGGCGCCCAATGACAGCTCGGTCTATACCGCCGAAGTCTTCTACACCGGCTTCCGCGGCGAGACCTTCAACAGCCTGCACTTCAGCTTCGTTGATTGGTGGGGTAACTTGCCAGCGGACGTCGGCAATAGCTTCGAACTGTTTGAAGGCACCAATATCATCAAGTCGCGTCGGGCCGGCGCGGTAGCGGGCTTCAACAGCGGCGACAGAGCCACCAACAAGACCGACAGCTATGTCTATGCCTTGAACGCCAAGTGGGATGTGGGCAGCAACGGCAAGATTTCGGCCGATATCGCCTATCAGGACAGCAAGAACGAGACGAGCTTCTTCGCCATCCGCACCGATCGCGGCCCACTCGACATCGATATCGACTTCAACGCCGGTGGCGGTCTGCCTGCCTACAGCTTCGGCAACCAGGACGTGCTAACCGACGCCAGCAAGTGGACCGTGGGCAACCTGTTCGACAGCGGCACCAAGACGGCCGGCAGTGCGCTGACCATGATGCTGGACGGCGAATATAAGTGGGACGACGGCTTCCTGCGCCGCATCAAGGCGGGCTTCCGCTACGACAACCGCGATGCCGACTCCTCTGTGCGCGACCAGGGCGCCGGTGGCCTGGGCATCACGCTCGACGCATTGGGTGAGGGCACGCCCTTCACCAACAGCGGCTTCTTCGACGGCCGCGCCGACATCCCGACCAGCTGGGTACTGGCCGACCCGCGCAGCATGGACAAGGATGCCATCCGCAAACTGTACCAAGCCGTCGCGCCTGGCCTGCTGCTGTCGGACCAGCTGACCTTCGGCCGCGTGTTCAGCATCAATGAAAGCAATCTGGCTGCCTATATTCTCGCCGATGGCGAGCTGGAAATCTTCGGCCGTCCGCTCCAGTTGCAGGGCGGCGTGCGCTTCGTCGCGATCGACACCCTCTACGACTATTTCGACCGCGGGAATAATTTCGCCCAGACCACCGTGTCCACCGGTTCGGAGAAATTCCTGCCGTCCTTCACCGCGCGCTATAACATCACCGATAATCTGCGCATCCGCTTCAACTATGGCGAAACGCTGCGCCGTCCCGCCTTTGGCGACCTCAACCCCAATCTGGCGCTGGGCGGCGACCTGTCGCGCATCGGCTTCGGCACGGGGTCTTCGGGCAACCCCAATTTGCGGGCGACCCATTCGAAGAATATCGACCTTGCGGTCGAATGGTATTTCGAACGCAACAGCGCCATCTATGCGACCGCCTTCCAGCGCAAGATCGAAGGGCTGGTCGTGCCCCTGACCGTGCGGGAATTCATCCCGAACAACTATCTGCCGCGCAACGAAACCTACACCGAATTTTTCAACATCACCCGTCCGGCCAACGCCTCCAACGGCACGCTCAAGGGCCTGGAACTGGGGCTGACCTACTTCCCCTCCTACCTGCCCTCCGTCCTCGACGGCCTCGGCTTCACCGGCAGCGCGACGATCCTGGATTCCGAACAGACGATCCCCGTCGTCAACAATGCAGGCGAGATCACCGGCACCGCCAAGTCGGCTTTCTTCGGTGTGTCGAAACTCTCCTACAATGCAACGCTCGCCTATGACAAAGGGCCGGTCGGCGCGCGCCTGTCCTATATCTGGCGCAAGGGCTTCCTGAACAACAATGAAGCCCGCGCCTTTGCCAACCCGATCGGCATGTGGCGCGCGCCGGAAAAGAGCCTGGACTTCCAGCTCACCCTGAACGTGAATGAAGATATCGGCATCACCTTCGACGCGGTGAACATCACCAAGGCGAAGCAGCAGAATTATTACAAGTTCGGCGATGTCGGCAACCCGACGGAGTTCAACTCCAGCACGCTGCTGATCGACCGCACCTTCGCTCTGGGTGTCCGTTTCAAGTTCGACTAAGCGCCCCATGGGACGCGGCGTCTCCTCGCCGCGTCCCATGATTGGCGGCCGTATCGGGACACTCTCCAGTCCCTATACGGCCGCCATATTTGTTTGTGGATCATAGGGGGATGCGATGCGCGCGATGAAGATGCTGTTGCTGGCCGGGGCCGCGATGGTCGGAATCGGCGCAGCGTTGCCTCCATCCGCGATGAACGTGGCCACCATCGCCGCCCAGCGCTTCGGCAACGACGCGCCTTGGTTTCGGGACCGCATCCCCTTCTTCGAATCGGCCGACCCGACGATCGACGCGGTCTATTATTATCGCTGGCAACTGTTCCGCGCGCATCAGCGAGATCTGGGCGCCGAAGGCTATATCTCGACCGAATTTCTCGACGATGTCGACTGGCAACGCCATCCCTATGCCAGCCTGAACGACGCCAGCGGTTTCCATATCGGCGAAGGGCGCTGGCTGAACGACCGGCGCTTCGCCGACGATTATATCAATTTCATGTATGCCAGCGGCGGCAACGACCGCCACTTCACCGATCATATGGCCGACAGCGTCTGGGGCCGCTATCTGGTCGACGGCAACCGAGCGGACGCGATCGAACATCTGCCGGTCATGAACCACATCTACCGCCTGTGGGACGACAAGTTCGACTTCGACAAGGGGCTCTATTTCGTCGAACCGCTGCTCGACGCCACCGAATATACCGTCTCCTCGATCGACGCATCGGGCGGCAAGGACGGGTTTCGGGGCGGCGATGCCTTCCGCCCCTCGGTCAACGCCTATATGTTCGCCAATGCCCGCGCCCTGTCGAATATGGCGACGATGGCCGGGGACCCAACACTAGCCGCCACCTACACCGCCCGCGCCGACGCCCTGCAAAAACGCGTCCTGGCCGACCTGTGGAGCGAGAAGCTCACCCATTTCATCGACCGGCACCAGTCGCGCAAGAACGACTTCGTCCGCTACTGGGAGCCGATCCGCAATCGCGAACTGGTCGGCTATCTCCCCTGGATGTTCGACCTCGTGCCCGACGATGCCAAATATGCCGCCGCCTGGACGCATCTGCTCGATCCCGCCTCGCTCGCCGGCAAGGCGGGGATGCGCACGGTGGAGGCCAATTACGAATATTATATGCGCCAATATCGCTATCTGGGCGCCGCCCCGGAATGCCAGTGGAACGGCCCGATCTGGCCCTATCAAACGACGCAGGTCTTGCACGGCATGGCCAACCTGCTCGATCATGCCAAGGCGACCGGCCCTGTCACCCGCAGCACCTATATGCGCCTGCTGCGCCAATATGCCGCGCTCCATTATCAGGGCGAAAGGCTGGATATCGAGGAGGATTACCACCCCGACACCGGCAAGCCGATCGTGGGTCTCGATCGCAGCCACCATTATTTCCATTCCGGCTTCAACGATCTTGTCCTGACCGGGCTGGTCGGTATCCGCCCCCGCGCCGACGATGTGCTGGAGGTGAACCCGCTGCTGCCCGACGAAGCCGATCCGCAATCGCTGGCTTGGTTCCGGGTGCAGGACGTCCCCTATCATGGCCACAAAGTTGCGGTGACATGGGACGCGGACGGCCGCCATTATAAACGCGGCCAGGGTCTGTCGATCGAAGTGGACGGCAAGGAAGTCGCGCGCCGCGACACGCTGGGCCGCGTCGAAATCCCGGTCGCGCGCGCCGCAACCCCGGCCATCGCCCGCCCCATCAACCGCGCGGTGCAACTAGTCCGCGGCCAGTTCCCGATCGGGTCGGCCTCCAGCAACAGCGATCCCGAAAATGTTCACGACGCGATCGACGGGCGGACATGGTTCTTCCCCGAACTGCCGAACGGGTGGTCGTCCGCGCCGTCTCCGGCCCCTCAATGGTACGCCATCGACTTGGGCAAGCCGATCGACCTCGCTCGCGCCGAACTCGCCTTCTTCGCCGACGGCAAGGGTTTCGCCGTTCCGCAAAGCTACCGGCTCCAGGCTTGGGTCGATGGCGACTGGCGCGACGTCGCCACGCCCAAGGGCAGCCCGATCGCCAACGGCATTACCGACATAGGCTGGTCGCGGCTGCGCACCAGCAAGGTCCGCCTGCTCTTCACACAGCCCAGGGGCAAGGCGACCCGCCTGGCCGAATTTAAACTGTTTGGGGGTTGAAAGACGAAGGACCGGCCAGAACCCTCCATGGCCGATCCATCTTCTCTGGCCACCGCAGGAAAGGGGTGATACACCCCGAAATAAGTCAAATGACGCAGATACTAGCCCCTTCCCGTCCCGGCATTTATGCTCGCGGCACCGAAACGGTCGACGCCATCCTCAAGGCGGCGATGGACGTGCTGATTGACGAAGGGGCGGATGCCTTCACCATCCGCCGTATCGCCGCGCGCTGCGACATGAAGGTGGGCAATGTCAGCTATCATTTTCCCCGCAAGGAAATGCTGATCCAGGTGCTTCTGGACGACCTGGTCGACAGCTATGGCAAGCTGCTCGACGCCGTCGTGCACAAACCCGGCCTGACCGCCGAAGAACAACTGAAGCTCGTCATCATCCTGTGCCTCGACGATATCGGGTCCAAGCGGACCACGCATCTGTTCACCGAACTGTGGGCGCTGGCCAATCACAACCCGTTCGTTGCCAACCGGGTCAAGGCTTTCTACGACCGGGTTCATAGCGTGATCGGCGACCATGTCGCCGCGATCAACCCCGCGCTGTCGCCCGACGACGTCCGCACCGTCGCCCTGTTCATCAGCGCGACGATGGAGGGTGCCACGCCCTTCCTGGGCCATGGCAAGCCCTGGGCCGACAAAATGCCCGCCTTTACCGCGCTCGCCGTGCAATCGCTGGTGGCGCTGGCCCGCAACGCGACCTCGGCGGACATCGCCGCCCTCGCCCCGGCCCGGGAACCCGAACTGGCCTGACGGCAAAACGCTGCGCCGCAACATTTATTTATTGCTACGTCATTTCGCCCCCTTGACCAAATCTGGACAGCTGTCAAACCTTGTCCCCGGCGCAGCAGGGATCAGGGGGATCAGCCAGCATGTCGAAGACCAGTTCCAGGATATTCGCCGCCGCGCTCTGCGGATCGCTGCTTGCCAGCGCCGCATTGGCGCAGGCGGCGCCGGCCGATACAAAGGCTTCGGTCGAACCCGAAGAATCCGACACGTTGACCATCGACCCGCCCAAGCCGACATGGTTTTTTGTCGACGGCGGATGGGACATGCCGGGCACCAGCATCTTCGACGGCGAAAGCGGCAAGATGAAGGGGATGGTCGAAACCCGGCGTCTGGCCGACATGGCGATCGATCCGGCCGGCCAATATTATTATGTCGCCGAAACCATCTGGTCGAAAAACGACCGTGGCACGCGGCAGGACATGGTCACCGTCTATGACAGCAAGACGCTGAATCTGGTCACGGAAATCGCGATGCCGGGTCGCCTGCTGATCGGATCGCGCAAGAATAATTTCATCATCAGCGACGATGGCAAAACGGGCTATGTTTATGATTTCAGCCCGACATCGGGTGTGAACATCGTCGACCTGGCCAAGCGCAAGCTGATCACCGCGATCGAACTGCCCGGCTGCGCCAGCCTGATGCCCAATCCGGGCGTCGGCTTCTCTGCGCTCTGTTCCGACGGATCGATCGCCACCGTGGCGATCAAGGGGACGAAGGCGGACATCACCCACACCGCGCCCTTCTTCGCCGCCAGTGACGATCCGATCTTTGACAATTTCGCCTATGACCGGATCAAGAAGCAGACGACCTTCCTGACCTATACCGGGCAGATCTACACCGCCAAGATCAGCGCGACGCCGACCGTGTCCGCGCCCTTCTCGATCCAGGCGGCAGCCGGCATCCGCGTCGGCGACGCCAAGCCGCTCGACGTCAACTGGTATCCGGGCGGCCGTCAACCGATGGCGCTGCACCGCGCGACCGGGATGCTGTTCGTGCTGATGCACAAGGGCGAATATTGGTCGCACAAGGCGTCTGGCGACGAAGTGTGGCAGGTCGATGTCGCCGCGCAGAAGGTGGTCAAGCGGTTCGTACTCAAGGAGCCGATGAACAATATCGAAGTGTCCCAGACCGACAAGCCGCTGCTCTACATGAACGGCGAAAAGGGCGAAGTCCATGTGATGGACGTCGCCACCGGCGAGGAAAAGCACAAGATCGAAAAGGCCGGCGGCGGCATCATCACCGTGCTGGAGCCGTCCTGACCATGGTGTTGGGGGAGCAGTTGCTGGCCCTGTCAGGCCTCGCCGCCTCGATCGCCGTCGGCCTGTTCTTCCTGGTCGCGGGCATCGACCAGTGGCGTCATCGCGCGCTGCTGCCCGGCGTGATCGCCAATTATCGCCTGCTGCCCCGGCGGCTGATCGTCCCCGCCGCGCGATTGCTGCCTGTGGTGGAGGTCGCCACCGGTGCCGCGCTGCTGATCGGGGTGCGCCCGTTGCCGCAGTTGCTGGGCATAACGCTGCTGCTGTTGTTCGCCGCGGCCATGGCAATCAATATCGCGCGCGGGCGCGGCCATATCGATTGCGGCTGCGGCCATGGCGCGCTGCGCCATGCGATAGGCTGGCCGCTGGTGATCCGCAACGGCGCGCTGGCCGCGTTGCTGGCGCTCCGCCTGCCCACGCCACCCGCCTTCGGCGCGATCGACCTCGCCACGGCCTTTGCCGCCGGTGTCGCCATCGCGCTCCTTTGCCTGCTCTTCCAGTCGCTGGCCGCGCTCGCTGCGTCGCCCGCTCATCGGAGATAACCATGCTGACCTCGCTGATCGTCTCCCAGATCCTGTCCTGGATCGTCATCATCGGCCTCGTCGTCGCGCTGCTGGCGCTAGCGCGGCAGGTCGGCGTGCTGCATATCCGCGTGGCACCCGCCGGTGCGCTCGCGACCAGCGGCGGCCCGGCGGTGGGCGGCGCGATCGGCGCGATCCCGGCCACCACGCTCGACGGCCAATCGGTCAGCGTCGGCGGTCATGCCCATGGCGTGAAGTTGCGGCTCCTGCTGTTCGTGTCGGCGCAATGCCCGCTGTGCAAGGCGGTGATCCCGATGGCGACCAGCTTCGCCCGCGCCGAGCGCGTGGCGCTGACCTTCGTGGGCGACGATGATGTCGGCGCGCAGCGCGCGATGATCGCGCAGCATGGGTTGGAGGGCCATGCCTTCCTCAACGGACCAGAAGTGGGCCAGGCCTATCAGGTCGCCAAGCTGCCCTTCGCGGTGCTGCTGGACGAGGAAGGCACGATCCTCTCAAAGGGGCTGGTCAACAGCCGCGAGCATCTCGAAAGCCTGGTGGTCGCGCATGAAATGGGCATCGCCACGGTGCAGGATTATATAGGCGGGCTGAAGGCGCAGGCGGCCTGACGGCAGAAATGGGGGCAAGGTCATGAAAAAGTTCAACGCCGACAGCATGGGCGAAAAATTGCTGCGCAAATTCGCCGGGGCGAGTTCGCGCCGCTCGATGCTCTCGCGCCTGGGCGCCGTTCTGGTCGCCGCCCCCGCCTTTCCGCTGCTACCGGTCAGCCGCGCGGAAGCCGCCAAGCCCGATCGATCGCCCGAAACCAAGACCTTCTTCGCCCGCACCGCGCAGACGAAGGACGATACCAAATGCGACTATTGGCGCTATTGCGCGATCGACGGGGCGCTCTGCACCTGCTGCGGTGGCGGCATTCATAGCTGCCCGCCGGGCGCGGAGCCTTCGCCCGTCTCCTGGGTCGGCACCTGCATCAACCCGGACGACGGCAAGGCGTATCTGATCGCCTATCGCGACTGTTGCGGCAAGCCCGCCTGCGGCCAGTGCGGGTGCGACAATACCGATCGCGAGACGCAGTTGTATGTGCCGCAACTCAACAATGACGTGATCTGGTGCTTCGGCACCAGCAGCATGGACTATCATTGTTCCACCGCGGTTCTGGTGGGCGCGGCAAGCTAAGACCACTTATGGCGCACCTTCCAAGTCACCGTTCGCTTCGAGCAAAGTCGAGAAGCCTTTGCGCGACCGTTTCTCGACTGCGCTCGAAACCAACGGATGGTGGTGCGCCATCTCCCCAATGACTGGCCCATTGTCGAAAGGCGCGCTCTGCGCAGCCCTGATCCTGCTCGGCACCGCCATCGGCGTCCGTGCGGCGCTCCCACCCATGGGCCTGCTCCCCGCGGCGATCACGGACCCGGACATGGCGCGCGCGGACTATGTCGAACAATGCGCCGGCTGCCATGGCGTCACCGGCAGCGTCGCGCCCGCCCGGCTACCCGAACTGCGCGGCCGGGTCGGCTGGTTCCTGTGCACACCGGAAGCGCGCGCCTATCTCATCCGCCTGCCCAATGTCGCGCACAGCCGGATCAAGGATAATCAGCAACTGGCCGACATGATGAATTTCGTCGTCTTCGGCCTGGGCGGTGCCAGCACGCCGCCGGGCACAGCCCCCTTCACCGCCGACGAAGTCGCGCGCGAACGGCTGCACGCCTTGTCCACCACCGCGCTCAAGGCCGAACGCGCCCGCCATGTGGACGCCGCGATCCGCCAGTGCAAGGCGCCGGCCTCGCTACGACTGCTCTATCCAGGCGAAAAGGGCTAAGCCTCTTACCGGCCGGCAACCGCATTTGCACCGCCGCCCGCATTCAGGAAGGGCTGCACCCTGAGCCGCGGAAACACCTCTTCCAACGGCTTGCTGTCGGGCAGGATATAGACATAGCCGCCCTTCTTGCGAAAACGCGGGCTGACGCTCTGATTATAGAAGATTTTGGGCACGTTGATGCAGCCGAAGGTGATCCGGTTATCGTCGATCGCTGGCGAGAGCATCCGGTCCTTGCGTTTGTCCTTCGGATTGCCCGGTGGAATGGTGTGTAACGCCACCGACGTCGCATAATCCACCCACAGCACCCGCTGCTTGCCCGCGGCCACGCCGAATTTCGCCAGGAAGCGCCCCGCCGGCGTCGTCTTTTCCGCCGGACCGATCTCGGAAAGATTCTTGCTGCCGATGCCCGGCGTCGCCTCGTCACCCGGCGCGATGCCGATCAGGACCGGCGCATGAGCCAGCATCTTGCCCTTGGCATCGAACAGATAGGCCGCAGCGCCCGGCTTATCGATGATGATATAGGGCAGCGCATGATTGTCTTGCGCCCCGGCGACCCAGTCTGCAACGCGCGTGGCGCCATCCGACAGGATCACCGGCGCGTCGGTTACAGGCACCTGGGCGGCGGCGGCCTTTCCCGTTTCCACCGCGCGCGCCGGCCCGGCCAGGGCCAGACTCTGCGCGGCAACCGCCACCAATATCGCAAACTTCATAGGATAACCTCGAAGAGGGGTTCGGCAAAAAGGGCCGGCGCCAAGGGAAGCGCCGACCCGATCGCGATCAGGACAGCCAGGCCGTCCTTGATCTTTGAGGCGTATCAGTTGCGCGCGCGCTTGCGCTGGGCTTCCTGCATCCGCTGCTCGACGCCATCGACGCGGCCGTTCAGTTGGTCGAGCCGCTGGCTGTTCTGCTGCGACTGACCCGATGCGGCGCGGGCCTCCGCCAACGCCTGCTGCGCAGTGCCGTCGGTCGTCTGCAATTTCGCGTCGAGCGCATCGACGCGCTGGTTCACGACGGCGACCTGTTCGCGTACAAACCCTTTGGTGGCGCAGCCGGTCAGGCCCATCGAGCCTGCCAAAACCGCGGTCAGGGCCCCTATTTTCGTCAAAGAGGGCGACATATTATTCTCCTGATAGTCGAAATGACCCACTCGTTGGAGGCCGCCCACGACCGTTTCGGCAACGTGATTATGACCGGGCGTGCATTGGCCCGGTTGAACTGAGCGATCTGTAAAAGCCCGCTATTCCGCCAAAAAGCTGGATGAATTGTGGATGAACTTAGTGCGGGATCGCGCTTTCCGCCGGCCCGATGTGATGCCCGCTTCATCGCCACCGCCCAAAAAAGAGCCGCCGCCGAATCCTGCGATTCGGCGGCGGCGCATCCTTGGTCGATAGGATCAGGCCGTCAGTATTTCTGGCCGAAGCGGATGCCGAAGAATTGCGGCTTGATGGTGAAGGTGCGCGATGATCCCGAACAGAAATCGATCGAGCAGAAGGTGTTGCGCGTCAGCTGTCCCCGCTTGTCGAAGGCGTTTTGCAGGAACAGGGTCAGGCTCCAATTATCCTTCTTGATCCCGCCGGAAAAATCGAAGCTGACGAAGCCCTTGGTATTGCCCAGCAGCGCATTGCTGTCGACGTTCAGATCCTGCGATGCCCCGGTCTGATAGAGCGCAGCGCCCTGCAAATAGGCGCTGTAATCGCCCATATAGGTATCGAAGCGGATCGACGACGTGCCCTTGAACTTGGGCTGGCGCGGCAGGCGGGTGCCGTTGGCCGCGGCAACGGAAGGGATAGGCGGATTCGCGCCGACATCGACACCCGGCGCGCAACTGCTGAGCTGGCCAATCGCGGTGCCCGCATCGTTGAGCGCAAAATTGCAGAAGTCGCCCTTCAATTTGCCGTCATTATAGGCGCCAGAGGTCGAGAAGGTGAACTTGCCCAATTTCAGGTCGGCATCATATTCGATGCCCTTGACCACCGCCTTGCCCGCATTGCCGGTCATGCCCGCACCCTGCGCGCCCGCGACGACGACGCTATACTGAATATTGTTCCACTTCTCATAATAGACAGATGCGTTGAACCGGAAGATGTTGTTCCATGTGGTCTTCACACCCAGTTCGAAATTGGTCAGCTTTTCCGACTCGAATGGCGCGACATCCACGATCTTGCCCAGGCTGCGGATGCGCAGCGGCCGGTTATAACCACCGGGGCGGAAGCCGGTCGAATAGTTGGCATAGACCATCTTGTCGGGCTGGAACTGCCAGTCGAGCGCGACCTTGTGGGTTTCGCCATCCTCCTTGTAGCGGCCAGTCCCGTCCGCTGCATTGGTATTGGTGTTGATACAGGTCAGGCGATCATCGACCGGCAGCGGCGTCGCGCAGCCAACGCCCGCAGCCGATCCCGCAACCCCGGCAAAGCCCTTCACCTTAAAGTCCGTCCAGAAATAGCGGATGCCGCCGGTCAGCTTCAGCGTCGGCGTGATATTGTAATGGCCTTCGGCGAAGATCGCCTTGTCATGATACAACTGGTTCTGCTCCGTGATGTAGAAGCCATCACCCTTCACCGCCTGCGTGCCCAGCAACATCGTGCCCAGCGGATTGCCGTTGGGATTGATCACGTCGGTCGTGTCGAAAAAGGGATTGCCGTCGTCGTCATAGCCGATGCCATACATGGCCGGCACGCCGATCAGGCCGCCCGCCACATCGCCACCGCCGGTCGCGGTATAGCCGGTGATCGTATCCAGCCCGCGAATGGCGTAAAAGGTGTTGGTTTCGTTCTTCTGCCGCTGGTAGAATCCGCCGACCGTGACGTCGAACGGCCAGTCCTTGGGCGTGGAGATGCGCAATTCCTGGGTGAATTTGTTGCGGTGGGTGTCCGCATGATAATATTGGGTCGGGTCGATCAGCGAACATTGCTGCGACGCGCCCGATCCGGTGCAATTGTCGAAAAATTGCAGATAGCTTTCATAGCCCGCGCCAAAACCGTCATAGGTGACGGTGTAATAGGTATAGTCGTTGAGCGTCTTGGTCCGGCGCTTGAAGAAACCGGTGGCCGAAACGACGTCCCAATCACCGATATGGCCGTGGATGCTCAGCGCCGCCTGATACCAGCGATCATCATTCTTGGTCTGGTCATAGTCATGAACTTCCAGGTCGCCGACGCGCGGGTCATAACCGAAATAGCCCTTGGACACCTGGCGCTGGCCGGTGAATTGCGGCGTGATTTCCCAATCGTCGGCCGGCTGCCAGAGAATCTGGATGCGGCCGCCAAATTCCTTGATCGTGTTATAATCGTCCTTCGCGATGTCGCTATTGTCGAGCGCGAAATTGGTGTTCGGGTTGTTGTCGCCCAGCGTATAGATGGCCGGGCTGCCATTGTTGAGCAGGCCGTTATTGGGCGTGTTGTCGATATAACCGCCATCGCGGCGATAATAGCCCATCACGCGCAGCGCCATAGTGTCGCCCTGCGGAATGTTGATGTAGGATTCGATCTGGCCGCCAAAATCGCCCTTGCCATATTTATTGGCTTCGACGTCGTACCCGAATTCGAACTTGTCGAGGTTGGGCTTGTTGGTAATCAGGCGGATCGTGCCCGCCAGCGACCCTGCGCCATAGAGCGTGCCCTGTGGCCCGGCCAGCGCCTCGACCCGCTCCATGTCATAGGCATGAATGTCGGGGACTTCGGTGCCGGTGATGGGAATGTCGTCCAGATAATAGCCGACCGAGGCATAGGCGCCGCCCGCCGGCACGATGCCGCGAAAGAAAGCGGTGTTGCGGCCCGGCCCGATCCCCTCGAACGACACGGACGGCAGCAGCGCCGCGAAATCGCTCAAACCCTTGACCTGCCGCTGCGCCAGCGTCTCGGCGCCCAGTGCCTGCATGGAGATCGGCACCTTCTGGATCGACTGGGCGCTGCGCGTCGCCGTGACGACAATTTCGGTGAGGCCGCCCCCGGCATCATCGGCAGCGGCGACTGCGGCCGGATCGGCGGTGACCTGCTCGGCCGCTTCGGCGGCAAAGGCGACGGCTGGCACGGACAGGCCCGCCAATATGGTGGTCACCCCCAAAATCTTCATCAACTGCGACCGGCGACGCGACGGGACTTTCATCTTGTTTTGACTCCCCCTTGAATAAACAGCGCCTTCCGCCTCACTCTCCCCGTCCCGCGGTTTTGCCCGCGTGCTTATGACGCACTGCACCCTGCCCTTGGCAGGCATATTAATCCGCTGGCCCTCGCAAAAGCACATGCCCCCGCGACCGGAAACCCAGTGGCTTCCAGACCAGCCGCGCGACCGCGCGACATCCATGATGATATGACTACCCCTTGGACTTTCGCCATTCCATGACGCTTGTCCAGCTTTGATAATGCGGCAACGAAGGCAGGAGTCAACAGCTTAGTTGCAGTCGCTTTCATAGTTTGTTGCGCCGCCGCAAAATCCCGGTCATGCTGCAAGGCAGAAAGGAAATAGGACAGACGATGAACCCTGTTTCGACCGCCGCCGGAACGACCGCGCGCGCGCCTGTGTCGCCATGGGCATCGGCGCACGCCGCCATCGCGGCCGGCGATACCGCCAGAGCCATCGCCCTGCTGCAAAGCCTGTTGCGGCAGCAGCCTGCCCTGGCCGCCGGCTGGTTCCTGCTCGCCGCGCAATTGCGCAAGGCGGGCCAAGATCAGGACGCCTGGCGCGCCGACCTGTCCGGCGTCCATGCCTCCTCTCGCGACCGCACCCTGCTCGAAGCCGCAATGGCGATGCATGCAGGCGATCTCGACGCTGCCGACGCCCGGCTGGCGGCCCGCGACGATCCACCCGCGATCCGCATGGCCGGCGAAGTCCAGTGGCGGCGCGGCGACATGAGCGCGGCGCTGGCGCTGGTCGAACGCGCCGTCGCGCTCGCCCCCGGCTTCGACCTGGCGCGCGACTTCCTGATCCGACTGCTGCTCCAGAACAACCGGCTGACCAAAGCGCTGGACCATGCCGACATCCTCGCCGCCTCGCCGATGAAGCATCCCGGCTATGATCTGATCCGCGCTTCCGTGCTGGTGCGGCTGGGCGATCAGGATGGCGCACGGGCGATCTACGAACATCTGCTGGCCATCAAGCCCGACCAGCCGCAGGTCTGGCAGAATCTGGGCCACGCGCTCAAGACGCTGGGGCGGCAGGACGACGCCGTCCACGCCTATCGCCAGGCGGTGGCGCATCAACCGACCATGGGCGAAGCCTGGTGGAGCCTCGCCAACCTCAAGACCGTGAAGCTGGACGCCGCCGACATCGCGACGATGGCCCACGCGCTCGCCACCCTCGCGCCGGACGCCGCGACCCGGCAGGAGGATATCTTCCACCTCCATTTCTCACTGGGCAAGGCGCTGGAGGATGCAGGCGAGGACGAAGCCGCTTTTAGCCATTATGACCAGGGCAATCGCCTGCGCCGCACGATGATCCGTCACGACGCCGCCGAATTTTCCGCCGAGGTCGCCGCGGCGCGCGCCTGTTTCACCAGCGCCTTCATCGCCGCCCAGGGGACGGGTGGCTGTCCCGCCCCCGACCCGATCTTCATCGTCGGCCTGCCGCGCGCGGGATCGACGCTGGTCGAACAGATCCTCTCCAGCCACAGCCGGGTCGAAGGCACGATGGAGCTGCCGGAGATGATGATGATCGCCGGCCGCCTCCAGTCGCGCATAGACGATGGCGAATTTCCCGATTTCACGACGATGATCGCCTCGCTCACGCCAGCCGACCGGCTGCGGCTGGGCGAGGAATATATCGATCGGACCCGCGTCCACCGCCAGACCGCCCGGCCGTACTTCATCGACAAGATGCCCAATAATTGGCAGCATGTCGGCCTGATCCAGTTGATCCTGCCCAACGCCCGCATCATCGACGCCCGCCGTCATCCGATGGCTTGCGGCTATTCGGCCTGGAAACAGCATTTCGCCCGTGGCCAGGCGTTCAGCTACGACCTGACCGACATCGGCCTCTATTATCGCGACTATGTCGCCCTGATGGCGGCCTTCGATGCCGCAGCGCCAGGCCGGGTCCACCGCGTCCTCTATGAACAGATGGTCGCCGACACGCCAGGCGAAGTCGCACGCCTGCTCGCCCATCTGAACCTGTCGTTCGAGGATGCCTGCCTCGCCTTCTGGACCAACAAGCGCGCCGTGCGGACCGCCAGCAGCGAACAGGTGCGCCAGCCGATCTTCACAGACGGTGTCGACCATTGGCAACGCTTCATCCCCTGGCTGGGGCCGCTGGAACAGGCATTGGGACCGGCCTTGCTCGACTGGGATCGCTGAAGCCGCCTGCCGCCCGATCGGCGCGCATCGGCGCATTTTCCCCTTGCCCCGGCGGCAATCCCATGCACAAAGCTTGCCAACTGCCGTATGCGTTCCGAAATTTAAGGGGTGCTTAGTCAAACGGCTGCAAGGATAGACGCATGGACGACGTGATGACCCCGGAACGGACGGCGCAACGCCCGCAAATCCCGCAGGAAGTGAGCGACGGCCTGTCGGTCATTTCAATCGCCAAAAGCTATGACAAGCGCGTCGTCCTGTCCGACGTGTCGCTGACGGTGGGCAAGGGGGAGGTCGTCGGCCTGCTCGGCCCCAATGGCGCGGGCAAGACCACCTGCTTCTATTCGGTCATGGGCCTGGTCCGTCCCGATCACGGCCGCATCGTGCTGGACGGGCAGGACATCACCAACCTGCCCATGTATCGCCGCGCGATCCTGGGGCTTGGCTATCTGCCGCAGGAAACGTCGATCTTCCGCGGCATGACCGTAGCGCAGAATATCAGCGCGGTGCTGGAGCAGGCCGAGCCGGACAAATCCGCACGCGCCGCCCGGCTGGAACAGTTGCTCAGCGAGTTCGGCCTTGTGCGCCTGCGCGATTCGGCCGCGATGGCGCTGTCGGGGGGCGAACGCCGCCGCTGCGAAATCGCCCGCGCGCTGGCGGCCAATCCGTCGATCGTGCTGCTGGACGAGCCGTTCGCGGGCATCGATCCGCTTTCGATCGCCGACATTCGCGATCTGGTGAAGGATTTGAAGACCCGCGGCATCGGCGTCCTCATCACCGACCATAATGTGCGCGAGACGCTGGAAATCGTCGACCGCGCCTGCATCATCTATGACGGCCAGGTGCTGTTCGCGGGCAACCCCACCGAACTGGTCGCCAATGCCGATGTCCGCCGCCTCTATCTGGGCGAGAATTTCCAGCTTTGATATGAAGACAAAGCGCACTCTCCTTTGTGATCGGGGAGCGCGATAATGGCGCTCGGCCCCCGCCTCGACATTCGGCAGAGCCAGTCGCTCGTCATGACGCCCCAGCTCCAGCAGGCGATCAAGCTGCTGGCGCTGTCCAATCTGGAAATCGAAGCCTTCGTCGCGGGCGAGTTGGAAAAAAACCCGCTGCTCGAACAATCGAGCGGCGACGACGCCCCGCCCGCGCCCGACGGCATCGACCGGACGATCGACACCCCCACCCTCTCCGCCGAAACCGGCGCGAGCGACGACCTGATCGCACAGGGGCTGGGCGGCGCAGACAGCCCGCTCGACATCGATCATGGCGCAAGCAGCTTCATCGACGATGGACCCGGCGACCGCATGGCCGACGCCCATGGCACCGGCGGCGGCGGCATGGACGCGCTGTCGGGCGGCTATAGCGAGGACGCGCCCGATTTCGACAGTTTCGCCGCACCCGACATCGGCCTTCAGGAACATCTGATGGGGCAGGCCCGCGCCGCGCTGTCCGGCATGGACCTGTTCATCGCCACCCAGTTGATCGGCCAGATCAGCGAAGCCGGCTATCTGGAAGCGAACCTGCTCCAGACCGCCCACGGCCTCGGCGTCCCCCTGTTCGACGTCGAGCGGGTGCTGGGCGTCATCCACACATTCGATCCCACCGGCGTCGGCGCGCGCTCACTGGCCGAATGTCTTGCGCTCCAGGCGAAGGAAGCCGACCGCCACGATCCCTGCATGGCCCGCCTGCTCGCCAATCTCGACCTGCTGGCCAAGGGCGCGCTGCCCCAGTTGCGCCGTATCTGCGGCGTGGACGAAGACGATATGGCCGACATGATCGCCGAACTGCGCGGTTACGATCCCAAGCCCGGCCTGCGCTTCGCCTATGGCCGCGCCGCGCCGGTCACGCCAGACCTGTTCGTGCGCCCGACCCGTGACGGCTGGGCGATCGAGATCAACAGCGCCACCCTGCCCCGCGTCCTTATCAACCGCAGTTACTATGTCGAACTGGCCACCGGGCCGCAGGACAAGAGCGCCAAGGCCTGGCTCGCCGACTGCCTCGCCAGCGCCAACTGGCTGGTCAAGGCGCTGGACCAGCGACAAAAGACGATCATCAAGGTGGCGAGCGAGATCGTGCGCAGCCAGGAAGCCTTTTTCCAGCAGGGCGTCGAGCATTTGAAGCCGCTGACGCTGCGCGCGGTCGCCGACACGATCGGCATGCATGAATCGACCGTCAGCCGCGTGACCTCCAACAAATATCTGTCCTGCCCGCGCGGCCTCTACGAACTCAAATATTTCTTCACCAGCGGCGTGTCGTCATCGGGCGGCGATGGCGGTTCCGTCTCGGCGCAAGCGGTCAAAAGCCACATCAAGGCGCTGATTGCAGCCGAAGACCCCCAGGCGATCCTGTCCGATGACACGCTGGTCGACCTGCTCCGCGCCAAAGGCATGGACCTGGCCCGCCGCACCGTCGCCAAATATCGCGAGGCGCTAGGGATCGGCTCGTCGGTGCAGAGGCGGCGGCAGAAGGCATTGAAGGGGAAGGCGGCGTAGAGCTGCGCGGAGCCGTTGGCTGCGAGTTAAGCGACGACGTTTGGCGGCCGATTTGGGTGGTTTGCGGACTGTCGGCTTAAAGAGCCCATGTCTGAAAAGCGGTCGTTCAATCGTAAGGCTGTTGCGATTTTACAGTGCGATATTGGCGGACGGCACACCGAGAAGCCCGCCATACCCAAATAGCCGCCAGTGTCACCATCGGAACCAGAACAATTGCGCTTTCAACGGTGCCCGGCCTCTCATCAGGATGGAACCAAGCACTGTAAGCAACTCCAAACATCAGCGGGATGAAAGGCACGAGCGATGAGAGCCCATTCAGTCTGGGCCATCCATTTCCTAAATCGCGATCTATCCAACTTAGGTAACGCTGCCACATTTCCGATCTCGACGTTTTGTGATGATCCGCCGTCATGGCCGATGCATATGACGTCCGCAATCAAGAACGCCGCAGACAGCCTCCATGGTCAGGAAATGGTCGTCACTGGCCCGTTACCGCCATGGCAATCGCTGCCACCGCCAGCACGGCAGCAAGACACATCACCGACCAAAACAGGACAGGTTGGCTGGATCGCTCAACACCACCGCCATGAATGGCTACAGTTCCCCATCGAAAGCCCACAAACAGAACAAAAGCTGATACAGCCAGAAGCATTAGATCGAGAGCAAGCGGGGTCATTCTACAACCATAGCCTACCGATCTCGAAAGAAGCAATAAAACGTCCGCTTACGGGGGAGTCGGATTGGCGAAGGGATGGCCAGAAATGGTCGTTTCGCGACTCCTCCCTTGCCCCCGACCCCCCTCTCTCAACCAATACTTCCAATGTAGGATTTTCTCTGATCTACCCCATGGGATGCAACAACGCCCTGCCTCCCACCCCAACCCATACCCCATGACCCAGATGGCGCGTCACCGGCGCGTCGGCGTGACCCAGATGGCGCGTCTGCGATACCTATGCGGGCCTCAACCGAGGCCTGACCGCGACGCGCATCCTTCCTCCCCACGCTTTTCCGTCGCATTCTGGAATCCTTAATCTCCGAAAAGACGCCAGCGACGGTGTGAACTTCGATGCGTGACCCAACCGCGCCATTTCGTTCCCTTGCCTTGACCCCGCAGACCCGTCCGGCAAAAGCGACGGCAAAACCCACCCGATTAGGATCGCACCCGCCCCCATGTCCGCCTCCACCGCCATCGCCTATCTGAACGGCCGCTTCCTGCCCCTCGACGACGTCCGCATTTCGCCGCTCGACCGCGGCTTCCTGTTCGCCGACGGCATTTACGAAGTCGCCGCGGTGATCGACGGCAAGCTGGTCGACAGCGCCAGCCATCTCGCCCGGCTGGAGCGCTCCACCGCCGCGATCGGCATCACCCTGCCGCTCAGCCTGGCCGACATCGAAGCCGCGCAGAAGGAACTGGTCGCCCGCAGCGGCCTGACCGAAGGCCTTGTCTATCTCCAGATCACCCGCGGCGCGGACATGACCCGCGACTTCATCCCGTCGTCCAACCTCGAGCCGACGCTCTTCATGTTCGTCCAGGACAAGCCCTTCCTGAATGTCCCCGTGGTCGGCACCGGCATTGCGGTCGCCACCATGCCCGACCTGCGCTGGGCGCGGCGAGACATCAAGAGCGTCGGCCTGCTTGCCCAGGCGATGGCGAAACAGGCCGCCAAGGAGGCCGGCGCGCAGGAAGCCTGGATGATCGAAGACGGTTTCGTCACCGAAGGCGCATCGTCCACCGCCTTCATCGTGACCGACGAAGGCATCGTCACCCGGCCCTACAGCCAGTCGGTGCTGGCCGGCTGCACCGGCGCGGCGCTGACTGCGCTGGCACAGGAAAGCGGCATCGCCGTCATCCGCCGCCCCTTCACGGTCGATGAGGCCTTGGCCGCGAAGGAAGCCTTCATCACCAGCGCTTCCACTCTGTGCCTGTCGGTGGTGCAGATCGATGGGCAGGCGGTGGGCGACGGCACGCCCGGCCCGGTCGCGATGCGCCTGCGCGCGCTCTACATCGATTTCGCTCGCGCAACGGGGGTCTGACGAATGACTCCATAATGGAGGGAGCTTCATCTTTTCCTGGGAGGATAGGAAAATCCCATCATTTCGGCGGCAAAATGGGGGCAAGCTGGATGAAGGAGCGCGCGAACCAGGCGTGGCGCGCGGTCCTATGAGGGGATTGCTCCAGACCGAATCCATAATGGCCATTTTGTGGGGCTGAAACGATCCGTTCTTGCTTTATTCTCCGGAACGAAGGTAGAACAGGATTCGGATCATGATGGACGATTTTTCCTACGCCCAACCCCTGACTGGCCAGCCCATAATCGGCCAAGCCACGCCGCTGGCGGCGCGCGACGAGCGCGCCAGCCTGCTGGTGATCGCGGACCAGATGGATGCGCCCGATCTGGCACCGGTGGCCGCTGCGGCGGGCTTCCGCCTGCTTGGCGTTGCCGCCCTGGCCGATGCCCCGGTCCGGCTCGACCTTCAGGCCCAGTGCGACACGGTCCTGTTCTTTTGCCCGACGATGACGCCGCTGCTGGAACGGCTGCTGGTACAACTCGAAACCCAGGCGATCCAGAATGGCATGGCGGTGATCCTGGTCGCCGGGTGGGAGACGGTGGAACTCGCCTTCGCCTGCCTGCGCGGCCCGCATACGCAATTGCTCTGCGATCCCGACCGCACCGAACTGGCCGCGGCGCTGGTCGCCGCGGGCCAGCATCGGCCGGTCGTCGGCCATGTCCATGAAGTCGATCGGGAAGGTGCCCGGCTCCAGCAGTTGAGCGAGGAAGTGGGCCGCCTCGCCCGCACGCTCGACGCGCTGACGGAGCGGACGCGGATGGCGAGCCCTAGCTTCGACCTTGGCCCGCGCATTTCCGACCGGCCAAGCGACTATATCGGCATGCCTGCCCTCGCCCCGATCGGCGCGCCGTTGCAGCCTGTGGAGAAATCTGCGCCCGCCATCACCGCCGCTCAGGTCCGCGACCTGCTGCGCGCCCGGCGCATCCGCGCGGACTTCCTGCCTGGCGACCTGTTCGCCGACCCGGCCTGGGACATGATGCTGGACCTGCTCGCCGCGCGGCTGGACCATGAGCGGGTGTCGGTGTCGAGCCTCTGCATCGCCGCCGCCGTGCCGCCGACCACCGCGCTACGCTGGATTCGCACGCTCACCGACAAGGGACTGGTGGAGCGCCAGGCCGACCCGCATGACGGCCGCCGTGTCTTCATCGCTTTGGCGCAGGAGGCCGCCGATGCGCTGACCCGCTGGTTCGGCGCCAGCCGCCGCCTGCTCAGCGCCTGATCGCCATGTTCCACCCTTGACCAGCGCGCTTTTTGTCGTAGATAGGCGCTCTCCGGAAACGGGGGCGATTAGCTCAGTTGGTAGAGCGTCTCGTTTACACCGAGAATGTCGGCGGTTCGAGCCCGTCATCGCCCACCAGTTTTTCCGCCTTTAGACCCCGTTAAGGGCACAGCCCGCCATCAATCCGCAAGCGTAATGTTCATCGTGCAGCAAGCATCGATGGGGCATTGTTATTGCATGCCAATCGCAGCGCTCTTCGGCAGCACGATCATGCCCCTCTTGCTGATGCTGTCGCCGCTGGCAGTGATGGCGGCCAGCGATTGCACTCGCTGGCATCCGGTCGCCGATGCGGCCAAGGCTGGCGACCGAACAGCCTGCACCCGCCATCGCCTACCATTGATGTGATAGCGGATGTTGCGGCGCGGCGCAGCCGCTGCTAACCCCGCATCCCATGATCCAACCGCCCGAAATCCTCCGAGTCGCCAAATCCCGCGTGTCCTGCGATGGTAGCGGCGACATCCCCGCCGCTCTCGGCCATCCGCGCATCTTTCTAGAGATAGACGAGCATGGCTATGTCGATTGCGGCTATTGCGATCGGCGCTTCGTGCTGATCGGCGGTGCAGCGGACAATGGCGATGTCGCGAGCAAGCCGGACATCGCGTCGGGCGCCAGCCTCTAAAATTTCCGTTGGGCTTGTCGGGGAGCGCCCCTATATCAAGGGCATGACCGAAATCGCTCCCCTGTTCACCGATGCCCGCGGCTTGCTCTATCGTCCCGGCCTGCTCGATCCCGACGGCGCGCGCCGCTTGACCGCCGAAGCGCTCAAGGCCTGCGACGACGGCGAACTCTATCTGCAATATCGGGCGAGCGAGAGCTTCGGCTTCGACGATGGACGGCTCAAGACTGCCGACTATTCGACGGACGCGGGCTTTGGCCTCCGCGGGGTATCGGGCGAGATGACCGGATTCGCCCATGCCAATGACATTAGCGAGGCGGCGATCCGCAAGGCGGCGCAGACGCTGTCCCTGCTCGACCCGGCCAGCAGCCCGGCCGCGCCGCCACCCCAGCGCACCAATCGTCACCTTTATACCGACGTCAATCCGCTGGAGATCGTCCCCTTCGCCGAAAAGGTGAAGCTGTGCGCCGAGGTCGATGCCGCCGCGCGCGCCCGCGATCCGCGGGTGGCGCAGGTGTCGGTCAGCCTGGCCGGCAGCTGGTCGGTGGTCGAGATCGTCCGCGCCGACGGCTTCACCGCGACTGACATCCGTCCGCTCGTGCGCCTGAACGTCTCCATCATATTAGAGGAAAATGGCCGCCGCGAAACCGGCGTGTTCGGGGTGGGCGGGCGCTATCTTTATGACGAGGTGATGGACCGCGCCGTCTGGAACCGCGCCATCGACGAAGCGCTGGCCCAGGCTGAGGTCAATATGCGATCGATCGCCGCGCCTGCAGGCGAAATGACCGTCTTGCTCGGCCCCGGCTGGCCTGGCGTACTGGTGCATGAGGCGATCGGCCACGGTCTGGAAGGTGACTTCAACCGTAAGGGCACCAGCGCCTTTTCCGGCCGTGTCGGCCAGCGCGTCGCCGCGCCCGGCGTCACCGTGGTCGACGATGGCAGCATCCTCAATCGCCGGGGGTCGCTGTCCATCGATGATGAAGGCACGCCGACGCAGGAAAATATCCTGATCGAGGACGGCATTCTCAAGGGCTATATGCAGGATCGCCTCAACGCCCGGCTGATGGGCGTCGCGCCCACCGGTAACGGCCGCCGCGAAAGCTATGCCCATGCGCCGATGCCGCGCATGACCAACACCTTCATCAAGGGTGGGCAGGATGATCCGGCCGAACTGCTCAGCCGCATGAAGTCGGGCATTTTCGCCAAAAGCTTCGGCGGCGGACAGGTCGATATCGTGTCGGGCAAGTTCGTCTTCTCATGCACCGAAGCCTATAAGGTGGAGAATGGCCGGCTGACCGACCCGATCAAGGGCGCGACCTTGATCGGCGACGGGCCGACCGCGCTGACCAAGGTGGTCGGCATCGGCAACGACTGGGCGCTGGATGAAGGCATCGGCATGTGCGGCAAGGGCGGACAGAGCGTGCCGGCAGGCGTGGGGCAGCCGACGCTGCTGATGGAAGGCCTTACGGTCGGTGGCACAGCGACCTGAGAGAATAACCGATACGGTCGGCGGAACGGCGACCTGAATTGCCCTAGGTTTGAAGGTCGGTGAGGCGACCGGAGACTTTTGCATTATGAGTAGCGGGAACCGCGGCGGCTGTCCGTCATTGGACCTGTATGAATATGCTGACCGACAGCCATGACGCGGTAACGGCCGATTGGGCCGCCGCGCTGCTCGATTTCTGGTTCAATCAGGTGGGCGAGACGGGCTGGTGGCGCCATGACCCGGCGTTCGACCGACGATGCGACCAGCAATATCGCGAATTGTGGCAGAACAAGCAGACCCTTCCGGCCGAAGCCTTTCTCGACCGGGCCGACGATGCGCTGGCGGCGGTCTTGCTGTTCGATCAGATGCCGCGAAACATGTTCCGGGGCACGGCACAGGCTTTCGCCACCGACGCGCTAGCGCGGGGCGTCGCGCGCGGCGCGATCGCCCAGGGCTATGATATTCAGATCGGCGGCGCTGGCCGCTTGTTCTTCTACATGCCTTTCCAGCATAGCGAAGCGATCGAGGACCAGGATCTGTCGCTCACCCTGTTCCAGGGCGCGGGCGACGAACGCTCGCTTGATTTTGCGCGCCAGCATCACGCAACCATCGTCCGGTTCGGTCGTTTTCCGCATCGCAACGCCGCCTTGGGCCGCAAAACGCTGCCGTTAGAGGCGGACGCGGTGACGGAAGGTGCACGCTGGTAACAAATCTGCCCATTTTTTAGGCATTAGATGGTCGCTGCCCATTTTTTCGGCGCTGCACCATGGTCCGTCGCGGCCAAAGCCCGCATTAACCCGCCATTAGCATTTTGGCACGCCTCTTGCTGAGTATGCCCCGCACACCAGTAACAGGGGGCGACATGAAACTTGTCATGGCTATCATCAAGCCGTTCAAGCTTGACGATGTCCGCGAGGCACTCTCCTCGCTCGGCATCGCAGGAATGACGGTTAGCGAAGTGAAGGGCTTCGGCCGCCAAAAAGGGCAGACCGAAATCTACCGCGGCGCCGAATATTCGACGAATATGGTCCCGAAGATCAAGATCGAGGTGGTCTGCGACGACGACCTTGCGCCGCGCGTCGTGGAAGCGACCCAGGCGGCCGCCAATTCGGGCGCCATCGGCGATGGCAAGATCTTCGTCCTCGATGTCGGTCAGGCCGTGCGCATCCGCACTGGCGAGACCGGCGAAACCGCGCTGTAAGAAGGGGGAAATAATGACCTTTTCCAAGAAACTTTGCGGGGTTGCGGGGGCGATAGGCCTGTCCCTGCTCGCCGCGTCTCCGGCGCTTGCCGCCGTGGGCCCGATCAAGAATCCCGATGCCGCCGCCATGGCAGGCATGGTCAACAAGGGCGACGTCGCCTGGATGCTGGTTTCGGCCGCGCTGGTGCTGATGATGTCCATCCCCGGCCTTGCCCTCTTCTACGGCGGCCTGGTCCGCACCAAGAACATGCTCAGCGTGCTGATGCAGGTCTTCATGATCGTGTCGGTCGCGGGCCTGGTCTGGTGCTGCTGGGGCTATTCCATCGCTTTCACCAGTGGTGGCGAAAACCACTTCTTCGGCGGCCTGTCCAAGGCGTTCCTGATGGGCGTCGACGGCACCACGTCCGCCGCGACCTTCAGCAACAATGTCTATATCCCCGAACTGGTGTTCGTGGTGTTCCAGATGACCTTCGCCATGATTACCCCGGCCCTCATCGTCGGCGCCTTTGCCGAACGCGTGAAGTTTTCGGCGCTGATCGTGTTCGTGGTCGCCTGGCTCACGGTCGTCTATTTCCCGATGGCGCACATGGTATGGTATTGGGCCGGCCCGGACTTCCTGGCTGATGCGCCGAGCGATTCCGGCCTGCTCTGGGGCTGGGGCGCTCTGGACTTTGCTGGCGGCACCGTCGTCCACATCAATGCGGGCATCGCGGGCTTGGTGGGCTGCCTCATCATCGGCAAGCGCATCGGCTTCCCCAAGGAATCGATGGCACCGCACTCGCTGACCATGACCATGATCGGCGCAAGCCTGCTGTGGGTCGGCTGGTTCGGCTTCAACGCTGGCTCTAACCTGGAAGCCAATGGAGTCACTGGCGTCGCCTTCATCAACACCATGGTCGCCACCTGCGCGGCTGCCGTTAGCTGGGCGTTGGTCGAACAGTTCCATCATGGCAAGGCTTCGCTGCTGGGCGCGGTGACCGGTGCGGTTGCCGGTCTGGTCGCCATCACCCCGGCCGCTGGCCTGGGCGCGCCGATGACCTCGATCGTTCTGGGCTTCGTCGTCTCGCCGATCTGCTACCTGTTCGTCGCCTTCGTGAAGGGCAAGCTGGGCTATGACGACAGCCTGGACGTGTTCGGCGTCCACTGCGTCGGCGGCATCGTTGGCGCCATCGCCACCGGCATCGTCGCAGCGCCTTCGCTGGGTGGCCAGGGCGTGTTCGACTACACCGTCTTCCCGGCGGCGTTCGACGCAAGTAGCTACTCGATCGCAAACCAGGTCGTCATCCAGATCAAGGCCGTCCTCTTCACCCTGGTTTACTCCGGCGTGCTGAGCGCGATCCTCTTCTTCGTGATCGACAAGACCATCGGTCTGCGTCCGAGCGCCGACGCCGAGCAGGAGGGTCTCGACCTCTCCAGCCATGGCGAACGCGCCTACAACTACTAAGATTGGCAGAGCGGCCCGCCTGTCGGGCAAGGGCCGCCCGCCTCACCTTGTTCCTCCTGCGAACATGCCTTGGGCCGATGCGAAAGCATCGGCCCTTTTTTGTGTGCGAGAAATGGTTCGCGCACAGGCGCAGAGATCGCGGAGGAGTTTTGCTGCGAGGCAATTACTACGCGCGTGGCTGGAGGCGTCAGTCCTTGGGGCTGGTCCAAAGACCCGCGGGCCGCGCGGCATCCGCTGGCCAGCGCCGGGCGCGGCCGATCACTTGCACCGCCGCCTGCGCGACCCAGCCCAGCTTCTCGCGCTTGGCCGTGACGACGCGGTGGTCCCAAGCATGCTCGCCGCGGCGCGCCACTTCGCGTGCGATGTCGCCATAGATACCGGCGGCCGCCAGCACCGCCCAGGCAGCGCGGGGCGGCAATGCGCCAGTGCCGTGGCGGGCGCTGTCCTCATAGGCGGCGGCCATATCCGCCAGGCGGCGGGACAGGATCGCCAGACGCGGCCGTGCCCAGGGCTTCATATGCTCGCCCGGCGGGATGTCCATTTCGGCCAGCCACTCTTGGGGAAGATAGCAGCGATCCGCCGCCTCATCCTCACTGATGTCGCGGGCGATATTGGCCAGTTGGAAGGCGAGGCCCAGATCGCAGGCGCGGTCGAGCGTCGCACGATCGTCGGGATCGACCCCCATCAGCACCGCCATCATGCAGCCGACCGCGCCCGCGACATGATAGCAGTAGAGCAGCATGTCGGCTTCGCTGCGCGGCCGCCAGTCGCGCGCGTCGAGCGCGAACCCCTCGATCAGATCATGGGCATAGCGTTCAGGGATGGCGCATTCGCGCATCACCACGCCGAACCCGTCAAAGGCCGGATCGCCGGTCGGCTCCCCGCGCAGCGCCATGCCGGTCAGGACGCGGATGGTCGAAAGTCGGGCCTGCCCGTCAGTCACCCCCTGTAACGTGCCGCCATGGTCCTGCCCGTCGGCGATGTCGTCGCACTTGCGGCACCAGGCGTAGAGCAGCCAGGCGCGTTCGCGGGTTTGCCGGTCGAACAGCTTGGAGGCCATGGCGAAGGATTTGGAACCGCGCGCGATGCTGTCGCGAGCGTGGGCGACTAATTCTCCCCTCTCGCCCACGGGAGGAATCGGGAGAGGGTCTGTTAGGTCCATAGGCAGGACATGCCCTCCCCTAACCCCTCCCGCAAGCGGGAGGGGAACTATAATTCAGAGCCGATCCGCCTTCATCGCGAAGATCGTCTCATGCGGCTGGTAGGCGGCCATGGCGTCGACCAGCGCGTCGATGCCATCGGCATGGATCATGATCCCGGCATGCTGGGCGCGAATGAAGCCGGCCTCCACCATCTGTCGGTTGAAGCCGATCAACTGGTCGTAGAAGCCCGCGACGTTGAGCAGGCCGACAGGCTTGCGATGATAACCCAGCTGCGCCCAGCTGATCGCTTCCCACAATTCGTCCATCGTGCCGACACCGCCCGGCAGGGTGACGAAGCCGTCCGACAGGTCGGTGAAGAGCTGCTTGCGCTGGTGCATCGTCTGGACGACGTGGAGTTCGGTGCAGCCGCGATGCGCGACCTCGGCCCCGACCAAGGCTTCGGGGATCACGCCGATCACCTCGCCGCCCGCCTCAAGCGCGGCGTCCGCCACCGCGCCCATGAGGCCCAGGCGCCCGCCGCCATAGACGACGCCGATGCCGCGCTGCGCCAATGTGCGGCCGACATAGCGCGCCGCATCGATATAGGTCAGGTCGGCGGGGGTCGCCGATCCGCAATAGACTGCCAGTCTCTTCATCTTATCCGTCCGCGGGAATAGAGCGATCGATCCGATTGCATCGGATCGATCGCTCTACATTATTGGTTTACGCGATTTCCGAGTCATCAGATGATTCCATCTGGTTAGCAATCGCTCTAAGCCCCTATTTCAAATCTTCCAACATCAGCGCCGCGGTCGCCTTGGCGCTGCCCACCACGCCGGGGATGCCCGCGCCGGGATGAGTGCCGGCCCCTACCAGATAGAGGTTGGGAATGACATCGTCGCGATTATGCGCGCGGAACCAGGCGCTCTGGGTTAGCAGCGGCTCCAGGCTGAAGGCGCTGCCCATATGCGCGTTCAAGTCGCGTCCGAAATCGCTGGGCGCATAATGGAAACGAGTGACGATGCGCGACCGGATGTCGGGGATCAGCCGATGCTGGATTTCGTCCAATATCCGCTCCGCATAGGCAGGGCCGAACTGGTCCCAATCGATCGGCAGCTTGCCCATATGCGGCACCGGGGCCAGCGCATAGAAGGTCGAATGGCCGTCAGGCGCCATCGACGGGTCGGTGACGGTGGGGTGATGCAGGTAGAGCGAGAAATCCTGTGGCAGCACGCCATGATCGTATATGTCAGTCAACAGCCCCTCATAGCGCGGGCCGAACAGGATCATGTGATGCGGGATGCCGGGCCAGCTGCCCTTGATACCGAAATGGAGGACGAACAGGCTGGGCGACCAGCGCTTGTTGGCCAGTTTTTGGCCCTGCTTCTGCCCGCGTGGATGATGGCCCAGCAGGTCGCGATAGCTGTGCATCAGGTCGGCGTTTGTGGCGATGGCGTCCGCCTCCCCGCGCCAGCCCGATGCGGTATGAACCGCCGTCGCCTTGTCGCCATAGGTTTCGATCCGGGTGACGGCATCGCCCAGCCGCAGCGTGCCGCCCAGCCGTTCGAAATGGGTCGCCATGCCATGGACCAGCCGGTTCGTGCCGCCCTTGGCGAACCAGACGCCGCCATCCTTTTCCAGCTTGTGGATAAGGGCGTAGATGGCGCTGGTCTTCATCGGATTGCCGCCGACCAGCAATGTGTGGAAGGACAAGGCCTCGCGCAGCTTTTCGTTCTTCACATGGCTGGACACGACGGAGTAGACCGAGCGCCAGGCCTGATATTTCGCCAGCGACGGCGCCGCTTTTATCATGGATGCAAAGTCGAGGAAGGCGACCGAGCCGAGCTTGCGATAGCCCTCCTCAAAAACACCCGCGGCATAATCGCAAAAGCGATCATAGCCCGCGACATCGCCCGGATCGAGCTTGGCGATTTCGGCGCGCAGCGCGGCTTCGTCATTGCTGTAATCGAAATTGGTGCCGTCGCGCCAGTTGAGCCGGTAGAATGGCGACACCGGCATCAAGGTGACGTCCTGCGCCATGTCGTGCCCCGACAGGCGCCATAATTCGTTCAGGCAGTCGGGGTCGGTGATGACCGTCGGCCCGGCGTCGAAGGTGAAGCCGTCCTTTTCCCACATATAGGCGCGGCCGCCCGGACGGTCGCGTCCTTCGACCAGGGTGGTGTCTATGCCGGCGGATTGCAGGCGGATGGCCAGCGCCAGGCCGCCAAAGCCTGCGCCGATGACGATCGCTGTCCTGTTAGTCATCAGGCGGGCGGGTTCCATAATGTTCGCATGGCGTCCCTTATGGGTACAGGCGGGCGTCCGCACAAGATGCGCATACGGTCAGTCAGCGACGAACGGCCGGCATAGAATCGCTGGATCAGGTCCGCGCGCAGCCCATAGAAGCGGGCGAAGATGCGCCAGCGCTGGTCGGGGGCGGCCGCGCCGAACAGCATCTTGCCAAGCAGCCGATAATAGCCGCCGCGCCGCCAATGGGCGGCAGCATAGGTGCGGGTGGCCGCGGGCAGATCATCGAGCGGTTGATCGGCCAACCAGCGCGCGAATCGCACCGCATCGGGCAGCGAATAGCCGGTCATCGGCTGGAACAGGCCGGCGCGCACCCCGGCGCGGGCGACCGGATCGTCCTGCGGCCAATAGCGATCGAAGTCACCGCCATGGACGACCGGCAGGACGCCCTGTTCGCGATGGACCACCGCGCCGCGCCAGCCCCTGGCCTGCGCATAAGCCGCGATGCGGTTATCGATCGTGGGCACGTCCAGGTCCGGCGTGTCGCTATAATAGGTATCCTCGATAAAGAGGGTGTAATCGTCCCAAGGGAGCAGATAGACGAAGCGGTAGCCATCGACCTGATCGACCGTCGCATCCATGATGACCGGGCGGTCGATGCCATGGGGGGCGTCGCAGCGCAGCGCATGGCCGACAAACTTCTGCCAGCCGCAGCGCAAGGCCGACAGATTCGCGGCGCCGCGGGCGTCGATGACCGTCCCTGCCGCGATTTTCCGGCCGTCGGTCAGGCGGATGGCATGGGGTTCGACCGCTTCCGCCGTCGCGCGAGTCAGCAGCCGGTCGCCCAATATGCGTTCGAGTGCGACAGCGAGTCGGACAGTTGTAACGCTGTTATAGGGGGTCGCCAGATCGCGCGCATGGCCCGGAAAACGCACCGCATGCCCCTGGGGCCAGCGATGGGCGACAAGTGGATCGATGAGCCAGCGATCGGCGGGCGCTACGTCGCCGTCGAAGAAGGACCAGAGATGATTACCGCCGGGGCGCTCCCCCTGTTCGACCAGCAGCAGCCGCACATCGGGCCGCAACGCGGCGAAGGCGAGCGCGATCAATCCGCCGGCAAGGCCGCCGCCGATGATCGCCAGGTCGCAGTCCAGATCGCTTGTCATGGCGACATTGATAGGGGAGCGACGCATCCCGATCCACCCTTGGTTTCCACGCAAATATAGTATAGGGGGGTATTCTATGCACATTATCGCGGATCGAGATAAATTGCTGGCGCGGATTCGTCGGATCGCAGGTCAGGTCGCCGCCGTGGAGCGGCAATTGTCCGGCGATGCCGGCTGTTCGGAGACGTTGCAACTGGTCGCATCGGTGCGCGGCGCGGTGGGTAGCCTGATGGAGGAACTGATCGAGCAGCATATGCGCGAGCATGTCGCCCGGCCGGGCCTGTCCGACGAGGCGCGTCAGGCCGCAACCGAGGAAATGCTGGCGCTGATCCGCCGTTACGGGAAATGACGATGCACGACGACCATCACCATGCTCACGGGGACCACGGCCATGGCGCCCACAGTCCCGCCGACCAACCTGCCGCTATTCAGGACGATGATGGCGAGGAGAGCCATTATTTCGACCATATCTACCTATCGGCCGGGCATGACCAAAATGCCAAGCGGACCTTGTGGGTCGTCTGGCTCACCGCCGCGACCATGGTGGTGGAGATTGCCGCGGGCTGGTGGACCGGATCGATGGCGCTGCTGGCGGACGGATTCCACATGGCGACCCATGCCGGGGCGCTGGCGGTGGCGGCGGCGGCCTATGGCTATGCCAAGCGCCATGCGCGCAATCCGCGCTATACGTTCGGCACCGGCAAGGTCGGCGACCTGTCTGGCTTCGCCTCCGCCCTGCTGCTGGGCGTCACCGCCCTGTTCATCGCGATCGAATCGGGCATGCGCCTGTTCCAGCCGATCGACGTCGCCTTTGGCGAGGCAACGCTGGTCGCCATTGTCGGGCTGGTCATCAACATCATCAGCGCGTTGTTGCTGGGCCACGATCATAGCCATGATCAGGGCGATCATAATCACGATCACAAACATGGCCATGCCGACAATAATCTGCGCGCCGCCTATGTCCATGTGCTGACCGACGCGCTGACGTCGGTGCTGGCGATCGGCGCTTTGCTGGCCGGGCGCTATCTGGGCTGGTGGTGGATGGACCCGGCGGTGGGGATATTGGGCGCGGTGGTGATCGCGCGCTGGGCCTGGGGCCTGATGAAAGATACCGCAGCGATCCTGCTCGATACGGCTGAGCCGGCGCTGATGGCGCGCGTGCGCGCGCAGGTGGAAGCTGAAGGCGCGGTCATCCGCGATCTGCATGTCTGGCGCATCGGGCCGCACGCCCATGCCGCGATCATCAGCCTGGCGCCGGGTGCCGATGCGCCCAAGGTGCGCGCGCGGGTGCGCGCCCTGCCGCGGATGGAGCATGTCACGGTGGAGTGCGGGTAAAATTAAGGGCGCTCGTCCCAACGAATCAGGCTGACCGCCCCGCTGCGATCGACGGCCAGTTCGCCAAAGGCTCCGGTGCGCAATTTGAGCGCGCCCATCGGCAGGTCGGCGGCGATCAGTGCGAATCGCGCCGCACCGTTGCTGGTGACCAGCAGGTCGACGCCGGTTCCTCCCTCCGCGAAGAAGGCGCGCCAGGCGGCGATGCGGCCGTCGGCGTCCACGATCCAGCCATCGGGCGCGATGCCGCACTCGTCCCAGTCGGCCAGCGCCTGCGCACCGATGCGGGCCAGCACCTGCGCCTCCGGCCGCCCCTCGTCGGGGCCATGGTCGATCTCGCCCAGCCAGTCGCGCGTGCCATCCGCGCCATGGCCGGTCGCAGCGGCGATAGCGGCGGCCGTTTCACGCGCGCGCAGTAGCGGGCTGGACAAGAGACGATCGATCGGCGCCCCCTGGCGCGCGAACCATTGGCCCAGTCGATCGGCTTGCGCGTGGCCGCTCTCCACCAGCGGAATATCGGTCCGCGCGCCCACGCGGCACGCATCGGCGCTGCTCGCAAAGGTGTTGCCATGGCGGATGATGAAGATGCGGCGCATGATGGCAGGCGATCAGAGCGGTGGGGTGGGATCGCCATAGATGGCGATCAGCGCCTCGACCCGGCTGATGTCGGCCTCCGTATCGATGCCGCTGCTGTCGAATCGCGGCGGATCGACGGCGACGGTCATGACCGGGATACCCAGTTCGAGCAGGCGCAACTGCTCCAACCCCTCCAGATTTTCCAGCACAGTGGGCGGGCAGGCCTCGAACCGTTCCAGCGCGTCCAGCGCATAACCATAAAGGCCGACATGCCGCCAGACGGGCGACCGGGGGTCGGTTTCGCGCAGTTTGTCCTCATTGCGGATCGCCGGGATGATCGTCTTGGAAAACCACAGCGCGTGGCCATCGGGCGCGCGGGCGCAGGTCGTGCCGCTAAAGGGCGAGCGCGTCTTATGTTCGCGCAGCGCGTCAAGCGCGGGCCAGTCCAGCGCGATGACCGGCGTGGCGACCGGCGCGCCACCCTGTAGCGCGGCAATCACCGCGCCGAGCGCGCCTTCGGGCTGGAAAGGCGAGTCGCCCTGGAGATTGACGACGAAGCGTGGCGGCGAGAACTGCGCCTGCGCCGCGGCGAGCGCGCGGCCCGATCCGGTGGCGATGGCGCTGTCGGTCATCACCGCGTCGCAGCCGGCGGCGCGCGCATGATCGGCGATCGCGTCATCATCGGTCGCGACGGTCAAGGCGACGTCCGCGCGGGTGCCGATCGCCGCCCGCGCCATGGCGATCGTGCGGTGCAGCAGCGTCCGCCCGGCGATCAGGCGCAGCGGCTTGCGCGGCAGACGGGAAGACCCCGCCCGCGCGGGAATGACGACGAGAAGGCTCAGGCGACCCCGGCGTGGAGCAGGTCGTGCATATGGACCGCGCCGATCAGGCGGCCATTGTCGCAGACGAAGAGCAGCATGATATTGCGTTCGTTCATCAAGTGCATCGCTTCCGACGCGAGTTCGTCAGGACCGACGGCAAAGGGCGTCGGCGTCATGGCGCGGCTCACATTTTCGGTCAGATTCTGCTTGCTGGTTATGGTGCGGCGCAGGTCGCCGTCAGTAAAGGCGCCGATCAGCCGGCCGTTGCGATCGACGATCGCCGTGCCACCCAGGCGCGCGCGCGTCATTTCGATGGTGGCGTCCAGCAACGACGCATCTTCCTGCACCATCGGCACGTCATCGCCCGTGGCCATCAGTTCGCGCACCTTGACCAGTTGCGCGCCGAGCCGGCCATTGGGATGGAATTTATGGAAGTCGTCGGCGGAAAAACCACGCATTTCCATCAAAGAGATAGCGAGCGCATCGCCCAGCGCCATTTGCACCGTCGTCGATGTCGTGGGCGCGAGCGAATTGGGGCAGGCTTCTTCAACTTCCGGCATCACCACGCACATGTCGGCCGCGGTGGCGACAGTGCTGTTGGGCTGGGCGGTGATGGCCACGAGCGGAATGGCGAAGCGCTTGCAATAATGGATGATTGGGCCGAGTTCGGTCGATTCGCCCGAATGGGACAGCATCAGCACGACATCGTCCGGGGTGATCATGCCCAGATCGCCATGACCCGCATCCGCAGGGTGCAGGAAAATCGCTGGGGTGCCGGTGGAGGTAAGGGTGGCGGTCATCTTGCGGGCGACGATGCCGCTCTTGCCGATGCCGGTGACGATCACGCGGCCACGCACTTTCATGATGACGCCAATCACGCGCAGGAAGGTGGCGGCAAATTCCCGTTCGGAAAATTTGGCCTCCAGCGCGTTGAGCCCGAAAGCTGCAATCGAGAGACTGCGGCAGGCAGTCTCCACGATACGGCCGCCGGAGCCGAACGGGACGATCTTCGAAGCTGGTGTCGACACGCGTTTGCCCTTTTATCCGCCTTCTCGCGGCCGGATTATCCGGCCGGATCAACGGCGACGAACCATCGTATTCGATGCGTCGTCTTTCCTTCGTTCCGCGACCCCTAGCTGATTTTGCAATCAGCATGGGAGCACGCCTTACGCTGTTTCAGGCACTTATGGCAATCTATTTTGCAAGTGCGAAAGAAAATTTGCAGCAATCACAGGCGGTCAGCCCTGACAGCGACAAGGTGAACTGATTACATATAACGACGAGCCGTGGAACCAATTAATGTTTCCTATGTGCGCCGCATCATGCCGTCATCGCGTTGCATGATAGTCGCGATACCATTGCACGAATCGCGGCACGCCCGACTCGATTCCCGTTGTCGGAGCGAAACCAATATCCTGCGAGATCGCGCTGATGTCTGCATAGGTGGCGTGCACGTCGCCAGGCTGCATCGGCTGGAAGTCGATCTCGGCCTTTCGACCCAGCGCGTCTTCCAGCACGGCGATCAGATGCATCAGTTCTTCGGGTTGGTTATTGCCGATATTGTAGAGCCGGTGCGGCGCGCGACTGCCCCCGGCTTTGGACGCGCCATCGTCGGCGGGGGGATGATCGAGGCAGCCAATGATGCCGCTTACGATGTCGTCTATATAGGTGAAGTCGCGCTGCATCCGGCCATGGTTGAACACCGGGATCGGTTGGCCCGCCAGTATCTTCGAGGTGAAGATCCACATCGCCATGTCGGGTCGCCCCCAAGGGCCATAGACGGTGAAGAAGCGCAGGCCCGTCATGGGGATGCGGAAGAGATGGGCGTAGGTTTCGCTCATCAGTTCATCGGCGCGCTTGGTCGCGGCATAGAGTGAGACGGGGTGGTCGGCGCGGTCCTCGACCCGAAAGGGCAGCGTGTCGTTGCCGCCATAGACCGAGGAGGAGGAGGCATAGACCAAATGCCGCACCCGCCGTTCCCGTGCCAGTTCGAGCATGTTCACATGGCCCGCCAGGTTGGAGCGGACATAGGCGTGGGGGTTTATTAGCGAATAGCGCACCCCCGCCTGCGCACCCAGATGCACGATCGACTCGATCACCTGGTCGGCCAGCGCGGCGTGCAGCGCGTCAAGGTCGGCGAAATCCAGTTGGTGAAAGGTGAACAACCGACCATGGTCCGCCTGCAACCGGGCGATCCGGTCGCGTTTCAGCGACACCGGATAATAATCGTTCATATTGTCGATGCCGATCACGGCATGGCCCTGCGCCAGCAGCCGGTCGGCGACATGCATGCCGATAAATCCGGCAGCTCCGGTAACGAGGATCGTCATGCATTTCCTTCTTGGCCTGGGCGCAGATGCGCGGCCCCTCCCCGTCTCAGACAATCCACCATGGCTTGTAAAGCCCTGATCCGCCGCAAGCCGCGCGGAACGCTCAGACTTTCGCCGATCTTTACCGCCCTCTAATCTTTATCGCCTAAGCGAAAGCCATGGACATGGCATCCCATCCGGCGCTCCCGTCGCGCGACCTGATCGAGCAAAACCAGCAGGCGCGCTGGCTGGCGCTGGCGCTGGACGCCGCGGAGGCCAATGCTTTCTATGCACCCGACATGCTGGTCGCGGCGATTAGCCATCTCGTGGGCGACGGAGACATCCACCTGATCGAGGCACGCGACGGCGACGTGGCGATCGGCCTGCTGCCGGTCGTCCGCAAGCCGCGCCATGGCCGCCTGCCGATCGGCTGCGTGGCGAACTGGATGCACGATCATTGCTTCTTCGGCGCGCCGATCATCCGCCGGGGGCATGAAATCGCGGCGTGGCGCAGCTTCCTGGCGCAACTGGACGCTGCGCCCTGGGCGCGCGGTTTCCTGCATCTCCAAGGGCTGGATGCCGCCGGGGCCAACGCCGCGGCGCTGGAAGCCTTATGCGTGGAGCAGCAGCGCGGGCGACTGGAAATCCATCGCTATGATCGCGCCATGCTGCGGTCGGACCTGACCGGCGACGCCTATTGGGAAACGCAGGTCCGGTCCAAGAAGCGCAAGGAATTGCGCCGCCTGCAAAAACGGCTGGCGGAGATGGGGGCGGTCGAGACGCGCCTGTTGACCGAACGGGATGAACTGGCGCGCTGGTGCGGCGATTTCCTGGCGCTGGAGGCATCGGGCTGGAAGGGGCAGGAAGGCACGGCGCTGGCGTGCAAGCCGGCCGATGCCGCCTTCTTCCACGCCGCCTGCGCCGCCGCCTTCGATGCCGGACGCCTGCATATGCTGCGGATTGACCTGGATGACAGGGCGATCGCGATGTTGGTCAATTTCCGCCATGGCGAAGGGGCTTTCTCCTTCAAAATCGCGTTCGACGAGACGCTCGGCCGCTTTTCGCCGGGCGTTCTGATCGAGATCGCCAATCTGAACGCGGTGCAGGCCGATCCGGCGATCGGCTGGATGGACAGTTGCGCCGCGCCTGATCATCCGATGATCGACAGCCTGTGGGCGGAACGGCGGACCATCGTGCAATATCGCATCGCCCTGCATGGCGCGGGCATCGCCCGGATGCAGCGCAGCGCCGCCTTCGCACTCGCCAACGGGGTGGAGGCAATCGCCAGAAAATTGAAAGGACAGGCATGACCGCCCATAGCCCGATCGCGCCGGCCGCCGACGCGATCTTTCCAGACGACGCCCGCGCCACTTTCGCCGCCGCCTATCCCGACCAATCGACCAAGCTGCATCACGGGTTGGTCGGCCACGGCCTGCTGACGCTCGACGCGTTGGCGACGCTGGCCGAGCGGATGCCGAGTACATCGGTCGAATATAATCTGGGCAAGCTGCCGCTGGGCGTGCGGCCGGAGGATACGCCGTCCAACGGGCTGACGCTGGGCGAGACGATCCGCACGATCGACACCAATGGCAGTTGGGCGGTGCTGAAGAATGTCGAGCGCGACCCGGCCTATGCCGCGCTGCTGGACGCGGCGCTGGCGGAACTGGTGCCGATCGTCGCCGACCGGACAGGACCGATGCTGCATCGGGAGGCGTTCATCTTCCTGTCCTCGCCGGGCAGCGTGACGCCTTTTCATATGGACCCGGAGCATAATATCCTGCTCCAGATCATGGGCATCAAGACGATGACCGTCTTCCCCGCGCGCGACCAGCAACTGGTGCCAGCGCAGAAGAGTGAGGATTTCCATGGCGGCGGGCATCGCAACCTGGTCTGGCAGGACGGGTTCAAGGCCCATGGCACGGCCGTCCGGCTGGAGCCGGGCGACGCGATCCATGTGCCGGTGAAAGCGCCGCATTTCGTGGAGAATGGCCCGACCGTATCGGTCAGCCTTTCAGTCACCTGGCGGTCCGAGCGCAGCGTAGCGGAAGGTGAGTTGCACAGTTTCAACGCCCTGCTGCGCAAACGCGGCCTGCCGGTCGGTACGGTCAGCGCGCGCCCCGAAGCCCAGGGCGTGCGCCGCCTGGTCTATCGCATCATGCGGAAGCTGGGCGCTTAAGTATCCGGCGCAGCAGCGCTTCGGCTTCCAGGCGCGGGCTGAACCGTTCCAGCACCCACCATTCGAGCGAGTCCTCGCAGGTGGCGAGGCTCTGCTTGTAGCGATCCTTGCCCGCCAGCAGCGAATAGCGCGACAAGCCGCGTGCGGCATAATGGCCGACCGCCGCCGCGTGGCAGAGCAGGCCGGGCTTGTCCTTGGCGGTGCGCGGCGCGGCGAAGGCGGACTGATAGTTCATCGCCACGCCGCGATGGACGAAATTGACCAGTAGCCCGACCACGCCGCCTTCATCTGTGAAGCGCAGCAGTTCCACCGCGCCAGATGGCAAGCCGCGCGCGCAGATCGTGCTAACGAAGCCGCGGAAACCCGCGTCGTCCCAAGCATTATCGGCGTGGCGGCCGCCATTGAGCGCCGCCATCTCCTCCAGCCAGGGCGTGACGTCGTCCAGTCCGCCGATGGCGACGTCGGGGAGCGGGCCGCCATGATCCTTCATCGCGCGGCGGATCTGGCTGCGCGTATTAGCGCTGAGCAACGAGAGATAGTCGCCGTCGGCGGCGCGTACCGCATCAAGATCGACCTGATAGACGGGCGACACGTCGATCCGGCTGCGGCGGCGCGCGGGCAGGCCGAGCAGCGGCGAGTCGGGTGCAATCCCGCTGAGCGTCAGCGCCCGCCAGTCGCGGCGACGCGCGAGGGCGGCCATCGCGGCGGCGGTCGCTTCCGTTTCGCGCCCGGCTTGGGTCAGCAGGCCATTATATTCGACATAGGGTCGATCGGCCTGGGGATTGCCCGACTGGTTGAGGCTGAGCGTCGCAACACTCCCCAGCAGGCGCGGTTGCATCGCATGGCCGACCAGCGCCAGCGCCACATCCTGTCCCGCTGCGTCCGTGACGGCCAGCAGGTCGGGCCGGACGCCATAGCTGTCGAGCCATGCCCCAACCCAGGTCCAGCCGAGAAAGACGCTGCCGTTCGACCGCGCCTCCAGCGCCTGCCAGCGCTCAGCCAGGGTCGCCCGGTCGGGCTGCGAGAAGGTCGCGGATACTATCATCGCGCCCCTTGTGGCAGAGCGCGGGGGCGGGTCAAGCGGATCGGTCAGCCAAATCCATCAGGCAGAAAGGCGCAGGGCCGGATCGACGGTGCCGTCGGCGCGCACCCCGGCACGGGCCAGGTCACGCCCCATATGGCCGGTCAGGAAGCGATACCACATGACGAAATCGGCGCGCAGCGACCAGAGCGGATAGCGAAAGGTCGCGGGGCGATTACGTTCGATCAGGCCGTGACCGGCCCAGGCGAAACCATAGCCCACCAGCGGCAGGGCGGCCGCCATCCACCATCGCCCGGCAAAGGGGGCTGCGGCGACCAGCGCCACCACCAGGCTGGTGCCCGCATAATGGAGCGCGCGGGTGCCCGGACGCGCATGTTCCCGAAGATAATAGGGCCAAAAGTCGCGGAAGCGCTTCATGCGTGTCACGGCCATAGGTCTGGCATCCTCTCTTTCACCGCAAGCGTAACGACACAGCCGCTGGCTGTTAAGTCTTATGCGCCAGACCGTGCGCCCTGTCGGGAGCATAGAGGAAATAGTCATAGGCTGCCCGCGCCGCCTCCGCGATGATGCGGTCCCGCGCCACATGGCCCCTGCCATCCTTCATCACGAAGACCGCGATGGCGAAGCGGCGACCATCAGGCAGACGCACCACACCCACATCATTGCCGATGCCGTTCAATGACCCCGTCTTGTGCGCGACCGCCGTACCGGGCGGCAACATACCGACGATGCGCTTCTTCCCCGTTTCGCAGTTCGCCATGATGGTGAACAGCCGCTGGGTGCTGGCGGCCGACAGGGCGCGACCCGATTCATAGGCGGCGATCAGGTCGAGCATTGCAGCGGGCGTGGAGGTATCCTGTATTTCGTTGGCGAAGGCCATATTGGGCAGATCGCGTATGTCGCGCGTGACCAGTTGCGGATCGGCGCGGCGGGCCGCGTCGGCATTCTGGCGGAAACTGCCCGCCAGCGGATGAATGCCCATGGCGCGATAGAGGAGATGCGCGGTGTCGCTGTCGACGCGCAGGCCGGTGACGCCGAGCTTGTTGACGAAGCCGGTGATCGCCTGCGGCCCGCCCGCGCGCGCGACCAGTATGTCGGTCGCATTATTGTCGCTCTTTTGCAGCATCAGTTCGAGCAGCCGGTCGATCGACAGGGTCGCGCCGGGGCGGGAGAACATCCAGGCGATGCCGCCCTCGCTCGCCAAGGCGGGATCGAGCGCCAGTTGCTCGTCCAGGCGCGCCTCGCCTACATCGACCAGCGCGAAGATGCGCCCCGCCACAGCGACCTTATAGGCGCTGGCCATCGGGAACAGCGTGTCACCGTTCAACGCCTGCGTCTCACCCGTTTGCAGGTCGCGCACCCCGATCCCGACCGACCCGTCCGACAAGGCAGCAAAGCGGGCGAACTCGCCCAGCAATTTCGCTTCGGCGCTCTGCTGGACCAGCGGCTTGGGCGGTGGGCCAAAGGCGTCGGCACCGGGCAGCGGGGCGAGGAACAGGCCGAAGGCGGCCAACAGGCTGACAGGACGAGCAAGCGACATGATTTCGCCTGTCGCGGATCAGCGCGCCGGAGGCAAGAGGCTTTGCCCCCGATTGAGGCAGGTTGACAGGGCTTTGCGCCCCGCGCCATCAGACGGCATGAGCGACACCATCAAGCTGCACGAAAGCTGGCGCGCGCCGCTGGCCGACCAATTCGCCGCCCCGCACATGCAGGGACTGAAGGATTTCCTGAAGGCGGAAAAAGCGGCGGGAAAGCGCATCTTTCCCAAGGGCAGCGAATATTTTCGGGCGCTGAACCTGACCCCGCTGGACCAGGTGAAGGCCGTAATATTGGGGCAAGACCCCTATCATGGCGAAGGGCAGGCGCATGGCCTGTGCTTTTCGGTGCAGCCGGGCGTGCGCACCCCGCCGTCGCTGGTCAATATCTACAAGGAAATGCAGGCGGACCTGGGTATCGCGCGGGCGAGCCATGGCTTTCTGGAGCATTGGGCGAGGCAAGGCGTGTTGTTGCTCAACAGCGTATTGACGGTCGAGATGGGCCGGGCCGCGTCGCATCAGGGCAAGGGATGGGAACAGTTCACCGACGCGGTGGTGCGGATCGTCGCACAGAAGGAGGAGCCGGTCGTGTTCCTGCTGTGGGGCGCCTATGCCCAGCGCAAGGCGGGCTTCGTCGATCAGAGCCGCCATCTGGTGATCAAGTCGGCCCACCCCTCCCCCCTGTCCGCGCATAACGGTTTTCTGGGATCTCGGCCATTTTCCAAGGCCAACGAATTTCTGGAAGCCAAGGGTCGGGGCGCGATCGATTGGGCGTTGCCGGAACTGGGCGGCGAGCGGCAAGCGCTGTCGCTTTAGCGTCCCAGCGCCATAGCTGAACGATGCATAACAGGCCGGTTCAGGAACGAAACAAGTGCCTCATGCGATACCCAGATCACAGTCAAAGAATACAGGTCTGAGGAGAAGTCACATGATCATTCGTAAAGCCGCCCTGGCCATCGCTCTTGCCGCCGCATCGCTGAGCGCGGTCGCACCGTCCGTCTCCTACGCCCGCGACCATGATCGTCGCGGTCATCATCGCGAATATCGCAGCGATAATCATCGTGGCGACCGTTATGCGCAGCGCCGCAGCTATCGTGACGACAATCGCTATCGCTGCCGCAAGTCGGGCGGCACCACCGGCTTGCTGGTCGGCGGCGTAGCAGGTGCCCTGCTGGGCCGGGCCGTCGATACGCGCGGCGACCGCGCGCCGGGTACGATCATCGGCGCAGGCGCTGGTGCGCTGGCCGGCCGAGCGATCGACCGCAACGGCAGCTGCTAAAAACGGAAAAGGCGCGTGGGACATGCCGTCCCCCGCGCCTTTTTCTACGTAACCAAAAGCGAGGCCCGGTCCTGCTTGCGCAGGCCGGGCCTTCGTTCCTCTCCAAACTTGTCGAGCGATCAGCCGTCGTAATCGCCACCGATATTCTGGTTGCGAGGCGGCGCAGCGGCGGTCAGGCGCAGGGCCTCCGCCGACTGGGCGATCGAGCCGATCTCGTCCGGCGTATCGTCGTCATCGATCTGCACCTTTTGCAGCGACGCAACGACCGAATCATGCAGATCGGCGGGCAAAACGGTTTCTTCGGCGATCTCGCGCAGGGCGACGACCGGATTCTTGTCCCGGTCGCGGTCGAGCGTCAGCTCGGCTCCGCCGGAAATTTCCCGTGCGCGCTGCGCAGCGAGAAGGACGAGGTCAAAACGGTTGGTAACCTTGTCGACGCAATCTTCGACGGTAACGCGGGCCAAACAGGGCCTCCTGCAAATAACGGAAGGAAATTCGTGAACTGGCCGCCTAGCAGCCGTCCCTGCAAGAGTCAATGAAAAGGCCATAAAGCCATGGCGAGGCATGAACAAAATGGGCATGAGGGGGATATGGCGACCGTCAAACCCGCCCCCGCCCGCGCCGCCACGGAAGATATCCGCCTGGACCTGCACGGCAATCATCTGCGCCTGATCGCGGACGGCATGGGCCTGCGCGACACGCTGATCGCCCTGATCGACGGGGCGCATCACAGCCTGAAATTCTATTATTATATCTTCGCGGCCGATGGCAGCGGGACGCTGGTGCGCGACGCGCTGATCGCCGCTCGGCGGCGCGGGGTGACGGTGACGCTGATGATCGACGGATTCGGATCGGCCGCCACGCCCGACGCTTTCTTTGCGCCGCTTATTGATTCAGGCGCGCATTTCGCGCGGTTCGGGACCAGCCGCTCCACCCGCTATCTGATCCGCAACCATCAGAAGATGGCCATCGCCGACGACAAAAGGCTGATGATCGGCGGCTTCAATGTCGAGGATGGCTATTTCGGCATTCCCGCCGAGGATTGCTGGCGCGACATCGGGTTGCTGATCGTCGGCGATCAGGTGGAGGCGATGACGCGCTGGTATGGCCAGCTATGGCGTTGGGGCTCCACCAAAAAGCATCGTTTCCGCACCCTGCGACACATGGTCCGGCAATGGCATCCCTCGCTCCACCACCATCCTGACGACCCGTTCCGCTGGCTGATCGGCGGACCGACCCGGCGGCTCAGTCCTTGGGCGCAGGTGGTGAAGCATGATCTGGAGCAGGCTGAGCGGGTCGACATGATCGCCGCCTATTTCTCGCCGGGACGCGGGATGCTCAAGCGCATCGCCCGCGCCGCGCGGCGCAAGGGCGCGCGCATCATCCTGCCGGCCAAGTCGGACAATGGCGCGACGGTGGCCGCCGCGCGTTTGCTCTATGGACCGCTGCTGCGGCGCGGGGTGGAGATTTACGAATATCAGCCGTGCAAATTGCACATGAAGCTGATCGTCATCGACGACGCCGTCTATGTGGGATCGGCGAATTTCGACATGCGCAGCCTATTCATCAACCTGGAGGTGATGCTGCGGGTGGAGGATGCAGGCTTTGCCCAGGAAGTGCGCCAGTTCATCGGCCGCGAGGCGGCGCGGAGCCGGGCGATCAGCTTGGAGGCGCATCGGTCGAGCCGCAGCGGCCTTACCCTGTTGAAACAATGGATCAGCTATCTGCTGGTAGGCGTGCTGGACTATACGGTGACGCGGCGGCTGAATTTCCGCGACCCCGACGCCGATTGAGGGCGAGCGCTGCCCGCCCCTGTATCAGCCATTAACGGCCATTGTCAGTCAGCACGCGGACTTCACCGACCGGATATCCCTTTTCGGCCATTTCCTTTGCATAGTCGCCGCGGGCATCGGCCAGTTCGGCGCGATATTCATCCCAGGCGTCACGATTATCCTCCGCATCGGACGATTCGCGCAGATCACTGGTCAGTTCCTTGCGCGCTTCGGCAAGATCGGTCTGATAGTTGAACCAGTAATTATTTTGAACGCCGGCGATCGGTGCCTGATAGACGAGTTGGGTTTCGACCTGGGCCAGCTGTTCTTCATAGCTGACCGGCCCTTCCTGTGCCAGGACGGCGGCGGGTGCCATCCCTAGTAGAGCGGCGGAGGCGAGAAGCTTTGCGTACATCATGGGTTCTTCTCCTCTTCTGATCTGAACCATGAAGGACACAACGCGCCGACCCCGGCTTTTTTCGCCTGAACGGATGTGCAGAATGGACGAAGCGAGGAATTGAGACGACAGGCCGAAGCGGGCACAACTCGAAAAAGTCGGGCTTATCGCACAACCAGGTAGAAGGCCGCCGGAACAGACCCGCCATTTTCGATCACAATGTCGTAGCGATCGGTGAAGAGCGGCAGCCACGCGCAGTCCGCCTGGCTCCCCCCGATTGGCTTGGCGCAGAGCGTATTGCCGTCCGCGCCCTGGACCCGCATCGACAGATTGGCTGCGCCGCGGGCCGGGGCGACCGAGATCTGGGCGCGTTGTCCGGCGAAGAAGAGTTGCCGCACGGTCATGCTGCCCCGGGCGCCGAGCGATCCGCGCCGATAGGCCGGTCCCAGCGCCCGCCCCCGAAAACCGAGCGCCGAGCGGGTAACGCCATGATCCTGCGCCTCCTGCGTCCAGCGCGCAGCCAGATCGTCCTGTCCCTCCGCCGGGGTCGCGCCGAGCGCCTTGAGGATTTGCGCGGTGTCGAGCAACGCGGCGTGATTGCCATCGCCCTGCGCCACATCGCCTTCCATCAATGTCCGCAACACCGGATCGGCGGGCAAAATGTCGGCGGCCGGCGCGGCCGGCCCGGCGGCGAGCAGCAATCCCGACAAGAGCAGCCTAATCATCGCGATCCTCCGGCTGGAGCACGAACCGCGCACCGGGCGCGGCGTCCTCCACATACAGCGACAATTCGTGTCGCTCTGCGATCGCCCTGGCGAGCGAAAGGCCAAGGCCATGCCCCCCGCCCCGCGCGCCGTCAAGCCGGACATAGCGTTCAAACACCCGCTCCCGGTCAGCGGGCGGGATGCCGGGGCCATTATCCTGCACCACGATATGCGGGCCGGGCGCCAGTTCCAGCACGATCGAGCCGCCGCTGGGCACATATTTGAAGGCATTGTCGAGCAGGTTGGACATGAGCCGCGTCATCTGCATCGGGTCGGCGCGCGCCCGCACGCCCGGCGCGATGCGCGCATGGAAGCCGATGCCCAAATCCTCCGCGCTGGCGCCATAGAGATCGGCCAGGCTTTCGGCGATGTCGCTCAAATCGACTTCGGCCAGGCCGCGCAGGTCGCCGCGCATCGCCTGGGTGCCGGCAATGTCGAGCAGCGAATCGAGCAGCCGCACGACGCCGCGGATTTCGGCACGCGACTGGTCAAGCGTGCGCAGCAGCGCTTCGTCCTGCGTCCCTTCCATCGCCTTGAGGATGCGGGTGTCGAGATGCATCAGCGGGGTGCGAATCTCATGCGCGGTCTGATCCGACACGGCACGCTGCGCCTCCACCAAGCGTTCGACCTGGTCGAGCATGGCGTTGGTGTTGGCGGCCAATTCGGCCAGTTCGTCATTATTCCCCGGTCCCGGCGCGCGGGCGGCGATCCGCCCGGCGCGGACGGCGGCAAAGGCCGCGTTCACCACCTCCACCCGCGCGCGCAGGCGACGGGCGGCAAAGTGACCCGCGATCAGGCTGAGCAGCGCGATGCCCGCCCCGGCGATGGCGAAAGCCATGGCGAGACGCGCGAGCAGCGCCTGGCCGCGATAATTGCTGCGTCCCACCAGCAGGCGGGCATCGGTGCCAAGCCGGGTCGCCCGCGCGAACATGCGGTCACCATCGGGCAGGATGACATAGCGCGCCTCCGACACTTCGGACGCGATCATCGGCCAGCGATCGAGATTGCCGGCCAGGCGGCGGCCGGCCCGATCGGTTAGCAAATACCAGCTACGTTCGCCATCCTCGCGGTTCATGACGAGCCGGTCGGCGATCCGCGCCCTGAGTTCCGCCTCGTCGCTGCTAAGATAGATGTCGGCAAGGCCCGCCAGGTCGGTATCGACCTCTCGCGCCAGCATCGCCCGGCCATCATCCTCGACGATTTTTTGGACCACCAGGAACAGTGCCAGCGTGGACAAGAGGCTGACCAGCAGCGCCGAAAGCGTGACCCGCCCGAAGACCGACCGAAACAGGCCGGGTCTAGGCACTCGGCGACCCCGTGCCCGTCCCTGGCCCTGTCCCCGCCGCGGCGATCAGCCGATAGCCGGTGCCCCATACGGTTTCCAGCACCGGACCGTCGAACCCGTCCTCCAGCTTGCGGCGCAGGCGGCCGACATTGACGTCCACGACATTGGTCTGGGGATCAAAGCTCAATTTCCACACCTGGCGCAGCAGCATTTCGCGCGTCACCACTTCGCCGGCATGTTCCATCAGATAGCGGAAGAGTTCGAATTCCTTGGGCGAAAGCGGCAAATGCCTGCCCTGGCGAAAGGCCGTGCGCGCCTTCACATGACATTCCAGGTCGCCGAACAGCAGCACCGGCTCATGACTGCGCCGACTGGCCCGACGCCACAGCGCGCGGACGCGGGCGACCAGTTCGTCGGGTTCGAAGGGCTTGGCGAGATAATCGTCGACGCCGCTTTCCAGACCCTCGACCCGATGTTCGCTGCGGCCGAGCGCCGACAGCATTAACACCGGCGCGCCTACGCCCGCCACGCGCAGCCGGGTGACGATGTCGATGCCGGACAAATGGGGCAGCATCCGGTCGAGGATGATGACGTCGTGGCTGCCCCCGCCCGCGCGGTTGAGGCCGGTGGCACCGTCGATCGCCTGTTCCACCACCATGCCAGCGTCGGTGAGGATCGTGGCGATGTTGGCGCGCGCGGCCTCATCATCTTCCACCAGCAATATCGAAATCGCGTCTGCCTGCGCCATCATGTCCCCCGGCTCGCAGATAACGCGAAAGGCCGCCAGTGACAAAGCTTGTTAGCCCGTCACCGGCGGCCTTGTTCAGCCTTGAATTGAAAGGCCGGTTTATCCTTGCAGGCCGGCGCGGAACATGACGACCGAGATGACGATAAGATAGGCGCCGAAAATCTTCTTGAGCGGCCCGGCCGGCAGGCTGTGCGCGGCGGCGACGCCCAGCGGTGCGGTGAGCATCGACATGGACGCGATCGCCACGGTCGCGGGGATGTTAATATAGCCCAGCGAACCCCAGGGCAGGCCGCCTTCCTTGAAGCCGATGATGGCAAAGCCGATGGTGGTGGGGATGGCGATCAGCGTGCCGATGCCCGAAGCCGTCGCGATCGCGCGGTGGATGGTACGGCCGCAGAGCGTCATCACCATGATCGCGATCACGCCGCCGCCGATGCCGAGCAGTGAGGAGAAGGTGCCCAGCCCCCCGGCGATGCCCATGCGAACGATACCCGACGGCATTGTGTCGCTGACAACCTTGCCACTAATGCTGGGCAGCAGGAAATTGAGGGACATCAGGCCGACGCCGGTGGCGAAGATCATCTTGAGCGTATTACCGTCGACATGGCCCGCGAGCATCACGCCGACGCCGCAGCCCAGCACGATCCAGGGCGCCCAGGCCCGCAGCACTTCGAACTCGACCGCGCCGCGCTTGGCATGGGCCAGCAGCGAGCGGATGGAGGTGACGATGATGGTCGCCGCCGACGTACCGATCGCGACATGGGCGATCGCGTCATGCGTGCCGCCCAGGAGGGGCAGCACGACCAGCAGCGCTGGCACGACGACGAAACCGCCGCCAATGCCGAAAATGCCCGCGGCAAAGCCCGCCACCAGTCCGGCGGCCAGCATCGAAACGAGCGGGACAAGCCAGGTCATCAGTTCGCCGTGCATTATCGCGTCCCTTCCTGCCCGATGCGGTCAGCGCACATGTTGCTGCGTTCGCCTTTGCGGATCAAGGCGGGGAAAGTGGGGAAATCGACCATGACGTAAAACCATGCCTCTCTTCGGCGAAATCAAGCTGCATGGGGGGCATGTTGGCATGTCCCCCTGCCGCGCTAGACGAACGAGGGGCGCGAACCCGCAAGGGCATGGCCTAAAGTGCGAGACGATCGAGACACAAAAAGACGTCATGTCATCAGGCGATCGCCTCCTCCGCGGGCGTGTAGGGCAGGCCCAGATCCTCTGCCACAGCCTGATAGGTGACCTTTCCGTCGCAAACATTAAGGCCTGCGCGCAGGTGCGGGTCATGGCGCAAGGCGTCCTGCCACCCCAGTTCAGCGATGCGTAGCGCATGGGGCAGCGTTACATTGTTGAGCGCATAGGTGCTGGTGCGCGCCACCGCGCCGGGCATGTTGGCGACGCAATAATGGACGATCCCGTCGATGATATAGGTCGGGTCGGCATGGGTGGTGGCATGGCTGGTTTCGAAGCAGCCGCCCTGATCAATCGCGACATCGACCAGCACCGCGCCCTTTTTCATGGTCGTAAGCATCGCGGCGGTGACCAGCTTGGGCGCGGCAGCGCCGGGGATCAGCACCGCGCCGATCACCAGATCGGCATCGGCGACGCATTCGGCCAGGTTCGCGCGGTTGGAAAAGCGGGTCTTGGCCCGCGCTTCAAAATACGTGCCCAGCTTTTCCAGCACTTCGGGGCTGCGATCGAGGATGGTGACGTCGGCGCCCAGGCCCGCCGCCATCTGCGCCGCGTTGAAGCCGACCACGCCGCCGCCAATCACCGCCACTTTGGCCGGCAGCACGCCCGGCACCCCGCCCAGCAGCACGCCGCGGCCACCATGCGCCTTTTCCAGAGCCGTCGCTCCGGCCTGGATCGCCATGCGACCAGCGACCTGGCTCATCGGTTTCAGCAGCGGCAGGCCGCCATGGGCGTCGGTCACGGTTTCATAGGCGATGCAGATCGCACCGGAAGCGATCAGGTTGCGAGTCTGCTCCGGGTCGGGCGCTAGGTGGAGATAGGTGTAGAGAATCTGCCCCGGCCGCAGCAGGGCGCGCTCCTGCGGCTGCGGCTCCTTCACCTTCACGATCATGTCGGCGGTAGCGAATATGTCGACGGCATTAGCGGCGATTTCCGCACCCGCTTTCTTGTACAGCGCGTCGCTGGCACCGATCCCCTCGCCCGCGCCGCTCTCCACCAGCACGCGATGACCGTGCGCCGTCAGTTCATGCACGCTTTCGGGGGTCAGGCCGACGCGATATTCGTGATTCTTGATTTCCTTGACGGTGCCGACGATCATCGCGCCTCTCCAAAAATAGGGGCACGTTGCCATCGCGCCGCTCTGCGCCATCATAGCGCAGCCGGGATGACGAAGGTTCCTGTTTTAAGGCGCGGCCCTGACTGGCACCGGCGCATTGCAGATGTCTACGCCGCCGGCCGGCCGGTCGTAGAAATCATCCTTCCGGTTGGCGCGCAGGCGCAGATAGTCGGCGAAGCTGGAGGACAGCGTATCCATCATCTCGAAGCGCGGGCGGTCGGCAAAGGGCAATTCGCTGGCGAGGCGAACGGTCAGGATCGGCACCTGATGTTCGGTCGGCGTGTAGAAGCCCAGTTCGCCCGATCCGCGCGGCAGGCTGGACAAATGCGCCATGCCCTCGATCACGCGGCCGACGACGGCGATGTTGCGGTCGAGCTGACGCGGCGCTTGGCCGATCACGGCATAGAGTTCAGCGCCTGTCCCGGCCTCCGGCGATGTATTGCGCCCGACGCCGACATAGCCGTAGCAATGGGGCAGCCAGGCCGACGTCCCGTCCATCGCCACCGGCCAGCCGCCCACGAAGCCGGTCGAGGGGGCGTAGGGATCGGCATAGGGCAAGGGCGTGACCGCAAGCCGGCGCGTCGCCAACGGCAGCGCATAATCGTCCGGGCTGGTGGGGGACAGGCCGGGCGGCATCGGCTTCTTCTCGGTCGCGTCGCCCCATTGCACGACATAATTGTCTTGCACCCGGTTGATGCTGGTGCCGTCCCACCAATGCGCCTGCGCCAGCGTCGCAATGTTGGCGACATGGCGCGGCGAGAAGGCGGGCGCGAGCTGGATGACCACGCGCCTGCCACCCTCAATGGTCATGACCAGCAGTTCGTCCGCGGATATCGGCCGCCAGGCGCCTGCCGGCGCCTGCACCACTACGGCGGCCGGCGTGGTGGGCGGATCGGCGGCGAGCGCCTGGGAAGCGAGACAGGTGGGGAGGATGGCGGTGGACAGCGCAAGCGCGAGAAGGCGGTTCATGCCACGATCAGACAGCGGCTGCGGGATAAAGTAAAGCATCCCCTGCCCATAGCCCTTGCTTAGAGGCACATCGCGCGATAGGGAGCCGCACTTCCAGTGCAATGCGGAGCGGTGGCCGAGTGGTCGAAGGCGCTCGCCTGGAAAGTGAGTATACGCCAAAAGCGTATCCAGGGTTCGAATCCCTGCCGCTCCGCCAAGACTTTGTTTTGCTGCATCCCTAGCGAACCGAAAAGCCCAGCATTGCCGGGCCTTTCGGGCTGATTCGCGTCCCACTTCATCCCCTCACATCCGTCGCTGACCGATTTGGCGTGTGGTAAAAAGCGTAGGAGAATATGGGCATGGGACAGCTCTCCATAACAGGTGTGAAGGCCGCAGAGCGACCGGGCCGTTTCGGTGATGGCGATGGCTTGTTTTTGGTGGTCCGATCCAGTGGCTCTAAAAGCTGCGGGTGCCGCGTTCAGAAGCATGGCCGCAGGCGCGACATCGGATTGGGCAGCGCATCGAAGGTCACGCTGTCTGTCGCCTGCGATCGAGCGCGTGAGGTGCGGACCTGGGTGGAGATTGGCCTCGACCCGGTGCGAGCGAGATCGCCTCGTAGTATCTCCATTTCCGCCGTCGGGCCGTCGCCGGCCATGTCTGCGCTGAGCAATGCCGCCCCAGGTGCGCCCTTCTCATTGAACCAGGCAGTCCCTTAACCACCCGTGCCAGCCTCAAGCGCCGGTTTCTCGAGACTTATTTCGTATGACTTCGCGGCCGACGCCGCGGAAAGCCGGATTGCGCTCGACGACGGTGACGTTATGTCCTTGACGGCCAAGCCAATAAGCCACGGAACAACCGGCTATACTGGCTCCCGTGATCAGTATGCGTCGCGCGATGATGCCGTCTCCCTCGTGCACGACCGCAGGCGAGCTAGTCCGTTCCGAATTGCGTGGTGAGCCTCCAAAGAATGACTAGTTCTGGGACGTTTCGACTGTCGGCTTTGAAGCCTGCCTGAGACCAAAGCTGCCGTCGATAGGCCGAAACTTACCGTCCAGGTCGTTGTGGTTGACGTCGCGCAGGGTGTGATCCCTGGTTATAGATTGGCAAATGCGCTTTCCGCTGATGCCCGCCGAGCCGAGGCCACGCCGATCTGAAGCCCATCTATGAAAATGGCAAGTCACTAGCATCCCGCCATTTCTACCCGACAAAGGCTCTTTCGATCACATAATCGCCCGGCTTCGCGTTGGAGCCTTCGATAAAGCCCCGCGCATCCAGCAGATGAGCGATATCCTTGATCATGGCCATGCTGCCACATAGCATGATGCGATCGCTCTGGACCAAGAGCGGCGCACCACTCAGTCCGGCCTGCGCGAACAGACTGCCATCTTCGATCATCGTTGTGATCCGCGCGTTGCAGGTAAAGGCTTCACGCGTGACCGTGGGCAGGTAGGATAGTTGCGCTATTGCCTGTTCCGATACCAGCGGATCATCCCGGAGACCGGCTTCCAGTTCCGCACGAAACGCCAAGTCGCTCGCCTGCCTGACGCTGTGGACGACGATCACGCGCTCATAGCGTTCATAGACGTCGGGGTCGCGGATCAGGCTGAGGAACGGCGCCAGCCCGGTGCCGCTCGACAGCAGCAACAGCCGGTTGCCGGGCAACAGCGCGTCAGTCACCAATGTACCCGTGGGCTTGCGCCCGAGATATATCTGGTCACCGGGCCGGATGTTCTGCAATCGCGACGTCAGGGGACCGTCCTCCACCTTGATCGACAGGAATTCCAGTTCCTCGGCATAGGCAGGGCTGGCCACCGAATAGGCGCGCAACAGCGGCTTGCCACCCTCGCCCGCCAGTCCGATCATGACAAACTCGCCGGACCGAAACCGAAAGCTCGCCGGGCGTGTCACCGAAAAGCTGAACAACCGGTCGTTCCAATGGCGGACATTCAGGACAGTCTCGACCGACAGAGCGCCGGTCGCGATCAGTTCTATCTTGTCCCTGTGTATCGCGAATCGGTCCGCGGCGGTCATGCCGACATCGCCGGATGGAAATAGCGGGCCAGGAAGGTGCCGTCCTCGCCGAAATGATATGTCTCAAGGCTGTGCACTGTGACGGGATGGCCATTCACCATGCCTTCGTTCCGTACGCAGGCTGCGGCCTCATGCCCGTTAACGATCAGTTCGACAAATGTCAGCTTCCAGCCGACATAGCGGTCGAACAATTCCCCGATCAGGTGCAGCCCCTCCTGACGATCGCTGCCCACCGGGTCATCGATCAGCAGCCCGCCTGGCGCGATGTCACGGTAGGCGGCGATGAAGTCGTCACGCCGACCCTGATTGAACATATCAAGTTGATGCCGGAGAAATGCTTCGATCCGGCCTGCGTCTAGCGTTGCCATGTGCATGTCCTTTTTAGCGGCCCGCAGCCGCTCTTCTGATTGCTGGAACGATCTCTGACCATGGGAGAAAGGGCGGGCAAGGCGACGGGCTATCGCCGGAATGCAATAGGCTATCGTTTCGCAACAATCATGTGACGCGGAAGCGGCGCGGCTATCGCCGACCCGCGTTTCACTATCGATGAACCTTGCCACCCTTTCCTAAGGTAGGTTGTCGTCCCATCAAAATGTCGCCTGTCCGCCAACAATAAAGATATGTGGGAGAGAGTGATGATAACATCCAAACTGATGGTGGCGACGATGCTGTCGGGCCTGCCTGTCGCGATGGCTCAGCCCGCGCGGGCGCAAGTCGCACCACAGGAAGCGGCGCAGGAACAGTCCGGCGGCATTCAGGATATCGTGGTCACCGCGCGGCGGACTGAGGAAAGCCTGCAAACCACCCCGCTGGCCGTCACGGCATTGGGCGATGTCGCGATCCAGCGCGCGCAGATCGTCAGCGTTCAGGACGTGCAGCGTGTCGCGCCCAGCGTAGTCATATCGACTGGCTCCGCCTCGACGTCCGGCTTCGCATTCGTGTCGATCCGCGGCCAGGGCAATCTCCAGCCGCTGATCGCCAACGATCCGGCGGTCGCGACCTATATCGACGGCGTTTATATCGCCCGGCCTTCGCAGGGCCTGACCGATCTGCACGATCTCCAGCGGCTCGAAGTGCTGCGTGGTCCGCAGGGCACGCTGTTTGGTCGCAACACGACGGGCGGCGCGATCAACATTCTGTCCAAGGATCCTGTCGATCGGCTGGAAGGCAGCCTGAAGGGCGAAGTCGGCAACTATGCCTATCGGGATGTCGAAGCCGTTTTGAACGTGCCGCTGGCAGAGGGCCTGGCCGCGCGTGTCGTCTATGATTTCCATGATCGCAACGGCTATGGCAACAATGCCCGGCTGAACCGCGACGTGGGCGATCAGAAAAGCCACTTCCTGCGCGGCAAGCTGAAATATGAAAGGGACGGGTTCGACGTTACCCTGAGCGGCGATTACAACAAGATCACGGACATGGGCCAGCTTGCCCAGACCGCCGGGCTCAACCCGCTGTCGTTTCAGGGGCCGTTGGCAGCCTTTTCACCCGGACTGGCCAGCGCCATTCATACCAAGGACAATTGGTACACGACCTATGCAGGTGGGCTTGTGCGGCCCACGACCAACCCGACCTTCGCGACGCTGCCTGCCGACATCCAGGCGAAATACAGCCAGTTGCCGTTCGACAAGCTGGTTGCCTATGGCTTTTCCGGTGTCGTCAACATCGACATCGGCGCGCATAAGCTCAAGTCGATCACCGCCTATCGCTATTCGGATTCCGATGGTCTGATCGATCTCGATGGATCACCATCGCCGGTCCTTGCCGTGTTCGGCGGCGCACATTCGGAATCCTATTCGCAGGAACTCCAGCTATCCGGCAACATCACGGACAAACTGAGCTATATTCTGGGCGGCTACGCCTCGCGCGAAACAGGCTTTGAATATTCCCGATCGCAGATTTTCGGCGGGTTGATCCGCAACAGCTTCGGCGACGCGAAGAATACGACCAAGGGTGCCTATGCGCAGCTCTATTATAATCTGACCGACAGCGTGCGTGCAGTGGGCGGCTTTCGCTACACTTGGGACGGGCGGGAGGTTGTCCTGCACAACCAGCAGGTGCTGGGCCTCGCCCCTAATGCGCCCGTCGCGGGCACGCCGTTCGGCGTGAACTGCAATCTGGTCAATCCGGACCAGACGCCTACGGCGACGCAGTGCAACCAGACCCAGTCGAAAAATTTCTCCTATCCCGCCTGGAACTTGGGTCTGGACTGGCAGGCGAGCGAGGACATCTTCCTTTATGTCGCCACGCGCGGCGCGGCCAAGGCGGGCGGCTTCAATATACGCGCCGGGTCGCTCCCCGCCTTCTCGCCGGAAAAGGTCAAGGACGTCGAAGGCGGCATCAAGGCGAACTGGCTCGATAATCGGCTGCGCACCAACGTCGCGCTGTTCCACACCTGGAAAAGCAATGCGCAGGTGATCGTCAATGCCGTCGCCCCGGGCGTCGGCGTCACCCAATATACCCAGAATAACGGCGATACCCGCGTCTGGGGGGCTGAGTTCGAGGTCGTGGCGGCACCATGGTCTGGCATGGAAATTTCGGGCAATCTCTCACTGCTCGACGGCAAATATAAGGCGGGGAGCATTTCCGAAGTACAGCGGATCACCAGCGCCACGCCGCTGACCGGATGCGCCGCTGCGCCGCCGACCGCCGCTGGCGTTCCGCGCTACGACTGCACGGTTGACCTCAGCGGTCGCGCGCTGACGCAACTGCCCAAGATCCAGTTTAGCATCGGCGCGACGCAGACCATCGCTTTGTCGACCGGCGACCTGATCCTGCACGCCAATTACGCCTATGTCGGCAAGCAGCATTTCAATCCGGTGGTAGCATCGGACCAGCAGACCGCTGCGGTCAAGGCCGCCTATGCGCAGGAAAATGCCTTGGGTGAAACGGCCGGATATGGCCTGCTCAACGGCCGCATCGCCTATCAACTCAAAGATCCGAATATCGAACTCTATGTCTATGGCCGCAACCTGACGGCGAAGAAATATCTCAGCCGCCGCTTTTCCGACCTCTACCAGACCGGCGGCCTCGGCATAGCGGTCGATTATGCGGGTGACCCCCGCGTGGTCGGGATCGGTATGCGCTATCGTTTCGGCGGACAGTAAGCGTGCCCGATCGAAATCTGGACAAGAAAGGCTGCTAGTGATCGACCTTCCCGACAATGTGCCACGCGAACTCGTCATGCCCTTTGCCCTGACGCCGCGTCGGGCGACGACGGTCAATCCTTATACCGACATCATTCCCAGATTGCATGAAGGCCCGCCGATCTTCTACGGCACTGATGTGTTCCCGGGGCGTCAGCCGGGCTGGGTGGTGCGGCGCGCGGAAGACCTGCGGAAAATCTATGCCGATACCGACAGTTTCGGCAAACGCGGCAATACCGGCTTTGCCGCGGGGATCGGCGAAAGCTGGGACATCATCCCGACCGAACTTGACCCGCCCCGACACACCGGCTTTCGCAATGCGCTCAATCCCGTCTTTTCGCCCAAGCGGATGGGCGAACTGGACGGCAAGGTCCGCCTGCGCGCGCGAGAATATATCGACAGGTTCAAGGACCGGGGGGAATGCGATTTCATCCGGGATTTCGCCATCCCTTTCCCGGTGTCGATCTTCCTCGATCTGCTCGACCTGCCGCAGGAGGAGATGCAGCAGTTTCTCGATTGGGAATTTTCCCTGTTGCACACCGACGACATGGAAGACCGCGTCAAGGGCACGCGCGCGGTGAAGGCTTATCTGCTTAACGCCATCGAAGATCGTCGCAAAAAGCCCGGCGACGACCTGATCAGCATCGCGCTCCAACTGGAATATGAGGGGCGCAAATGGACGCCTGAAGAAGTGTTCGGCCACTGCTTCAACCTGTATCTCGGCGGACTGGATACGGTGTCGGCGAATATCGGCCTGCATTTCCAGCATCTAGCGACCCATCCGGCCGATCAGGACGCTCTGCGGCAAAATCCGGCGGGTGCCACCGTAGCCATTGAGGAGTTGCTGCGCGCTTATGCCGCTGTCACGACCTTCCGCATCTGCACCAAAGACGTGATGCTGCACGATGTCACGATCCGCGCGGGTGACCGGGTTGCGATGTCGACCCCATTGGGATCGAACGATCCCGAAGCGTTCGAGGCCCCGACGCAAATCCGCTTCGACCGCCGCCCTTCGCATCTGACCTTCGGCTATGGCCCACATCGCTGCCTCGGCGCACATCTCGCCCGGCGCGAGCTACAGATCGCCATGCAGGAAATGCTTAGCACCCTGCCCGCTTTTACAGTGCAACCGGGGTTCGATGTGCCCTTCTATCTCAGCAATATCATCCATGTGGAATCCCTTCCACTGGTCTGGGCCAGATAGGTATGGCGCGCTCAGCGATAGCGTCTTTGCAACCAGCGATAGCAAAGGCGGTCGTACCCCGGCGGCGGCTGCCCTAGTTTGTACCGGAGCACCACAGGCGATCCGTGGATCGACACAGAAGGTGCCCAAGGGGAGAGAAAGCTATGAAATTCGTCAAATTCCAGGTGCTTGCCACCAGCGCCTTGACACTGATCGCGACCGCCGTACCGGCCTTGGCACAGCAGCCTGCCGACCAGCCTTCGGTCAATAGCGGCCTGCAGGATATTGTCGTGACCGCCCGCCGCCGCGAGGAATCGCTTCAGTCGGTGCCGGTATCGATCACCGCTATCTCTGCCGAGATGCTGGAGCAGAAGTCGGTTCAGGATCTGAGCGACGTCGCAACCCTCACCCCCGGCTTCCGTTTCTCGCAGGAGGGTGGCAAGAACCAGCCGACTCTGTCGCTGCG
>JAVBXL010000162.1 GCA_030824575.1 bacterium
GATGAGGCGTTACCGCAGGCACATGTCAGCGGGCCAATTTGCCTCAAGCATTTATCTAGGAGAGTATAAATGGGTCTAGCCCCGTTCACCGAAGCCGATTTCGTCCTGTCCGCAGAGACGCGGGCTGAAATCACCGCCGGGCTGACCGATAGCCAGGCATATATGGTCAATCACTGGATGGACCTGCACGAAGTCATCAATCGGGGTGACTGGGACGGCATGGATGCCTTCTTCAACACCGAAACCATGACCTACGACAATCCCAACCGGCCGGATCTGGGCACCTATCATGTCTGGAAAACCTCGCCGCAGGGCCTGTACACCACTTTCCCGCCCAGCATCTATCGCACGATCAAGGCATGGGGCCGGGGCGACGATGAAATCTGCGTGCTGTGCCATCACCATGGCAAACATACCGGCGGTCCCTATATGGGCGTCCAGCCGACCGGCAATGATCTCAACGTCCTGTGGTTCTCGTGGCTGCGCTTCCGCGACGGCAAGATCGACCATATCTATTCGATCTCGGACGTGCTGACGATGCTCAAGGATCTGGAAGTCATCAAGGTGCCCCAGCCCGTCGATCCCTATAAGTAAGCAATCCTTGTCCCGGCCGCCTTCTGGGTGGCCGGGGCGCTACCGCCGTCAGCTGATGGCACCGATATGGTCGATCCACCGGTGCAGCATCGTCCAGCTTTGCAGCCGGGTCGATGCGAAATTATGGCAATGGGCCGCGTCGGCCAGCTTCGTCAGCGTGACATGGCGCGACGCGCGATACCCTGCCGGTTCGGCATGGGCATCGGGGCTGACGTCGATGTCGGCAAAATGCAGATAGACCGGCGCGGCGATCGCAGCCGCCTCCGCCGCCACCCCGCCGGGCATGATGGCCAGCCGCCCATAGCTATTGGGCGTCAGCGACGCCCGCGCATCGTCGGCTGCGATTACCGTTTCGGGCACGTCTGCGGCATGGAAATAGCCGCGCATCGCCGCCCGATTGGCCGCGCCATAGCCTGGCCCCGCCACCTGCGCGCCGATGGCCGATCGCACCTCGTCCGACATGGCCAGCCCGATATTGGTAAAGCCAAGCACCGCCACCTGATCGAAACTGGCCCATGCGGCTTGCTGCACGATGGTCAGCATCCCGCCCATCGAATGGCCGATGCCGGTGATCCGGCGCGCGCGCCCCGCCATGTCCGCGCCCCATTCCCCGGCGTCCATCCGTTCCAGAACGGCCGCCAGCGCCAGATGATGCGCCTGCGCGCCGACATGGGGAGTCAACCTATCTTCCCGCTCCGGCTGGCTGCTGTCCCCCATGCCCAGCGCGTCGAGCGCCAGCACCGCCTTGCCCTGCGCCAGGCAATGATCGACGAAACTATAGCCCGGCCAGCCGTCGATCTGCGCATCCCAATACCAGCGGCTATAGGTGCCGCCATGCAGGCAGACGAGCAGGTCGATCGGGCCATCGGGCAGTCTGTCGGGTATCGCCAGGGTCGCCGCGATCTGGATCGCTTCGCCGAAATCGACCATGGTCTGGACCGGCAGGGACAGTGTGAACTTCGGCATGGATCGCTCTATCCGTTCAAAGGCTGAAGCCGCCATCGACGATCAATGTCTGGCCAGTAATGTAGCGCGCGCGCTCTGACGCCAGGAAGGCAACGGCCTGCGCAATATCCTCGCCATCACCAAAGCGCTGGAGCGCGATCCGCTTGCGCTGCGCTTCCCAAATGGCGGGCGTGTAGAGGGTGGTGAGAAATTCGGCCCCCAATCCCGCGTCGATGATGCCGGGCGCAACCATGTTCGCGCGGATGCCATAGCGGCCTTCCTCTTTCGCGATGGCGCGGCCCAGCGCCTCGATCCCCGCCTTGGGAACTGACGACAGTGCATCGCCCGGCGGAAAGCAGTAATTGGCGACCGACACCACCGACACGAAATTGCCGAAACCCTGCGCGCGGAAATGGGGCAGGGCGGCGGCTACGATGCGGGTGAAGCCGATCAGTTCGACCTCGATCACCTGCCGCCACTGGTCCTCGCCGATCTGGCTGACGAAGGGCTGTTCTATGTCCACGCCACTGGCGAAAATCACCGTGCCAATCCCGCCGAACCGCGCCTTCGCCTCGGTAAAACCGCTCTGGATGCTGGCCATGTCGGACAGGTCGCAATGGACGGCAATCGCCCGGTCCTGGCCTTCGCCCAGCGTGTCGATAACCCCCCGCGCCTTGTCCGCGCTGGATCGATAGCCGATCGCCACGCCATCCCATTCGTCCGCAAGCCGACGACAAATGGCGCTGCCCAGCCCGCCCGTGCCGCCCACGACAAAAGCTGCGCCCCGGTTCATAGCGGCAGATTCGTGGTCAAATGGCGGAGCAGCCGTTCGGCAAAGGCATCATTATGGTCGCCAGTGAACATATGGCCCACGCCATGCGCGACCTCGACCTCCAGTTGCGGGGTCAGCGCCTGAAACTGCCGCACGCTCTCTTCCGACACGATCTCGCTCAGTTCCGCCTTCACCAGCACGACCGGCGTGGTGACGCGCATAGCGGCCGCCACCAGCGCTTCGCCTTCGGATGGCGGATGCAGAAATTCCTGCGATGTCGTGCGCGGGTCCCAATGCCAGAATAGCCGACCAGAATCCTTCCGCATCGCCTTGGCCAGGCCCGACACATCGGCCAGGCGCGGCTGGCCCAGATGCCGGTGGAGCGCGTCAGCGGCATCCTCCAGCGACGCGAAACCGGCCTCGCTGGCGCGGAAGAAGCCGCGTATTTCCTCGACCCCATCGTCATCGATATGCGGTGCAACATCCGCCAGCATGATCAGGCGCACGCGATCGGGATGGCGCGATCCACCGACCAGCGCGCACTGGCCGCCGCGAGACGCGCCCACTAGCGCGACGGGGCGGCCAAGCGCCATAAGGATCGCCTCGACATCGCGACCATAGGCTTCCAGCAGATAGTCGCCGTCGCTGGCCCAGCCGCTCTCGCCATGGCCGCGCAGGTCGAAGGTCAGGCCATAATAGCCCGCCTGCGCCACCCGCCGCGCCGATCCGGCCCAGGACCGCCGACTTTGCCCGCCGCCATGGAAGAAGCAGACCGGCGGCGCGGCCGGATCGCCATAGGCGTCCGCGACCATCGCCACGCCGTCGCCCGGCAGGCTGATCCGGGTCGCGGACATCATGCCGGGCGTTCCGGGCTTATTCGGCAGCGATCGGCGGCGCGATTTCGGCGAAGCACTCATGTTCGCCGGGACCAGCATAGGCGAATTTACCCGGCGCATGGTGCCATTTGCCGTCATTGCGGCTCTCATAGGGCGACGCCACTTCGATCATCGCGCCATGCGTGCTCTTGTGCCCGATCCAGCTCCACTTCTGCCAGGTCATGTCGGGGTCGTTATGGGTCTGGCCGCCACCGGGCAGGTGCAGCCCTTCGGCCCGCAGCTTCTCCATGGCACCCGGCACATCGTCGGTCGAATAGCAGAGGTGATGGACATGCTCGCCCACCTTGTCCAACCGGTCGCCCATCGGCGTGCCGGGGGCGGGCTGGATGAACTGGATTTCCGTGCCGCCGTCATTGACGAAGGTGGCCCATTTCATGCCGGCATCGGCACCACTGGAAAATTCGTCATATTTGACAAGGCGCTTTTCCAGGCTGGCGGGGTCCAGCACGCGCAGGATCTTGGTCCAGTCCACGATCGCGGTGTCCAGATCGCGCACGACCATACACACATGGGCAAAGGGTCCGCTTGGCATAATCTTATCTCCTCGGAATTTTTAGACTTCTATCGTCGCCGTGCCGGAATTGACGGTGCCCCGTCCTTCGACATCCAGCGTGAAGGCACAGCTGATGCTGTTGCCGTCGATCGCCGCGACCGTGCCGGTCACGGTCGCACGGTCGCCGCCATAGACATTGTCCAGAAAGCGCGAATCCATCGCCTTGATCCGCCCGCCGGGAAAGGCGCGCATCAGCATGTTCATCATATAGGCGACATTGGCCGGCCCCTGGTTAATGACCCGGTCGCCCAGCCCCTTGGCCTTGACCACCTCGACATCCAGATGGATGGGATTGGGATCGGCCAAGAAAACCGCCCATTGCTGCATCGCTTCGGGGCTGACGCTCTCGATCGTAAAGGGCGGCAACGCATCGCCAACGGCATAGCTCATGCGGCAAACTCCTTGCGCGGCAGCACCCAGACATTGTCGGTTTCCAGAACCTGCGTCCCGTCCAACAGATGCAGGCGCAGACGGTATGTCAGCACGTCCATCACCCCCAGCTTGCGGCTGCGCTTGCGGACCAGGCTCAATATTTCGCCCGTCACCTTGTAGCTTGTCCCGACCATCAGCGGCGCGTCGAACTGGACGCCGCTGCTGCCCATCATCGGCCCGTCATCGACATCGAACTGGCACGCTTCGCACACGCCCGCGACGGTCTTGCCCATCGCGACCTGGGTGGCGACATAATAATAGATCGGGTGAGCGGTGCCGTCGCTGGCCGGTTCGATCCCGGTGGATCGGCACAGCGCGGCATTCTCTTCCGCGCTGATCGTGAAGACCGTCGTGCCGTCCAGCGATATGCCGGCAGCGTCGGGAGCGGGGGGCAGGGTGTCGAGATCGCTCATGGCTGGTCCCTAATAAGAACGCGGCAGGCCGAGGCTTTCGGCGATCGAGTTGCGGACCATCTCGTTGCTGATCGGCGTCATCCGCAAAATCCGGTGATCGCGCCAGTAACGCTGCATGTCGGTTTCCGCCGAATAGCCCATGCCGCCCAATATCTGGATGCCAAGGTCGGCGGCCTTCACCGCATTTTCGGTCGCGACCATCTTGAGCATGTTGGCCTCAACGCCGCAATTCATGCCGTTGGACTGCATCCATGCGACATTGTTCAGGAGCAATTCGGTGGTCTTCTGCCAGGTCGCGATATCCGCGACATAATGCTGCAACACCTGGAACCGTCCGATGATGCCGCCAAACGCCTTTCGCTGAAGCATATAGGCCAGCGCATCTTCCAGCACCCCGTCGATCGCACCCAGGCATTGCGCGCCGACCATGATCCGCTCATTGTTCAGCGTCGGCAGCATCGCGTACCAGGCTTTGCCGGGTTCGCCCAGCACGTCCTCGTCGGGGACGAACACATCCTCATAATGGACCTCGCACGATCCCATCGCGCGCATTCCCAGCTTTGGCAGCAGCGACGCGGTGATGCCCGGCGTCTTGGCATCGACGAAGAACATGGTCAGCCCATGATGCTTCTTTTCGACATTTTTGTCGGTGCGGGCGAGCACGAGCAGGCGATCGGCCGCCTTCGCGCCGGTCGTCCACATCTTCGCGCCATTCAGTTTCCAGCCGCCATCGACCTTTTCGGCATGGGTCTTCATCGCGCCCAGCACGTCGGTCCCGCCATCGGGTTCGGTCATCGAAAGCGAGACGCGCAGCTTGCCCTGCGCCATCGGCCGCAGCCAGCGGTTCTTCTGTTCTTCCGTGCCGACCGCACTGATCGTCTTGGCCCCGCCAAAGGATGTCAGGCCCCAGACCCACAGCAGTCCGCCCGCGGTCCGTGCAAATTCGCGCGCGAAGATCATCTGCATCATGACGTCGCCGCCTAGCCCGTCATATTCCTCCGGTATGCCGATGCCGAAGAAGCCCTGCTCGGCGATCTTGTCCCACAGCGCGTAGGGGTAATTTTCCTCGTCGGCCTCCAGCGCGCGCATCCAGTCCTTGGGCGCCTCTGCATCGACCCAGCGGCGCACGATGTCGCGAAACGCCTGCTGCTCCTCGGTGAGCGAAAAATCCATTGTCTTTCCTGTTCTCTTTGCTCGCCCTTTAGGCACCTGCCAGGCGCGCTGAGAACCTATCCTCCTATAGGGTCGGGTCTGTTCAGATCGACAATCCGCCTTCGACCGGGATGACCGAACCGGTGACATAGGCGCCCGCGCGCGACGCCAGATAGATCGCCGTCCCGGCCAGATCCTCCGGCGTCCCCACGCGCCCGCGCGGCACCATGGCCTCGACCATCTTGCGCATCTCGTCCGACGCGATCACCGTCATCTCGGATTCGAAAAAGCCCGGTGCGATCACATTGGCGGTGATGTTGTCGCGGCCCAGCCGCTTGGCCAGCCCCTTGGCCAGCCAGTGAATCGCGCCCTTGGACGCCTGATAGGCGTAATTTTCCTTCGGCCCGACCTTCAGCGCGCCCACCGACCCGATGTTGATGAGCGAAGCAGGCCTTTCCGCCGTTCCGCCCGCGCGCAACAATGGCAGGAATTTCTGGAGGATGAAGAAGGGGGCTTTCAGGTTCAGGTCGATGACCTGGTCCCAGTCGTCCTCGCTATAATCGTCGATCGGCGCATCGGCCATCGTCCCGGCATTATTGACCAGCATGTGCAGCGCGCCTTCGCGCGCCGCGACCTGCGCCACCAGCGCGTCGATCCCGGCCAGCGTCGAAAGATCGGCCGTCAGCCCGATGCAGGTGCCCCCGGTCGCTTCACTGATCGCCTGCGCCGCCGCCAGCACCTTGGCTTCGGTCCGGGCGCAGATATAGACCTTCGCCCCGGCCGAGGCATAGCCGGTGGCGATGTGGCGGCCAATCCCGCTCGACCCGCCAGTGACGAGCGCGACCCGGCCCTGGACGGAAAACAGCGCATCGATATTCATGCCGCGCCCTTCGATGCTGCGATCTTCAGGATCAGGTCGACCGTCCCTTCGGGATCGCCCACCAGCAGCGCATGATCGCCCGGATGGTCGTGGATCGTCCAGCCCAGCGCGCGCGCGCGATCATGCATCGCGTTCATGACGGTGATGGCGGCGGCGATATAATCGACCGGCTTGTCGATCGTTTCCGCCCCGACCGGGATGACGCAGGCTGTCGCCCGCATCGGCTGGTCGGACAGATTGTCGAGCAGCCATTGCTGCCGGTCCGCGTCCATCAGGTGCGGATGCGTCTTGGCGGCCTCCCGCTGCATCACATCGACGCCCGATCCGATCGGCCCTTCTCCCGCCTCCAGCATGGCGTCCAGGCCAGCGAGTTGGTCTTCGGGTACATAGCCCATCAGCGACGCGATGCGTTCGCCCGAATGGGGCACGATGGCGTCCAGATAGATGACGCTGGCGATGCGTTCGCCCGCTTGCGCGATCACGCCCGGCGCCACCGTCCCGGCATAGCTGTGCGCGACCAGCACGACATCATGCAGATCCTCATAATGCAGGACGTTGACGATATCCTGCACATGGACCGTGTTGCCGACATGCCGCCCGGTCAGGTGCGCACGCTCGCCAAAGCCGGTGAAGGTCGGCGTATAAACCCTGTGCCCCTGCGCTTCGAGCAGATCGCGGACATATTTCCAGGTCCAGCCGCCCATGCCGCCGCCGTGGAGTAGAACAAATGTGGTCATGGCAGGTCAGCCTCCGCAGGTTCGGTGTTCTGGATGAATTCGGGGAAGGGGTCCGGGCCCCACAGGAACATACTGTCTTCGGGCGCGTGATTGGCCGATGGCCAGTCCACATCATGGGGAATGAAGTCGATGTCGGCGGAATATTCGCTGAAACTGCCCCATGGGTCGCGGACATAATAGAAATAATTGGCACCCAGCACATGCTGGCCCACGCCCCAATTGGGACCATAGCCTGCCCGCGCCATGGTCGATCCGCCCAGGCCCACTTCCATAACGGAGCCGACGTCCCAGCTGACATGATGCATCCCGCGTCGGTCGGACAGGACAAGCGCGAGGAGATGATGGTCGCTGCCATGGACGCCGTGCAGAAACGCAACGCCCGGCTCGCTTTTATCCGATAGGCGCAGGCCCAGCGTCTTTTCATAATAGGTAATCGCCGCGTTCACATCGGTCGCGAAGATCGCGAAGTGCGACAGGCGACGTGGATGGACCTTGGGCGCCTGGCTGTTGAGGATTGCGCCGGACTGGCCGGGCAGGGCGCTGGCAAAGGAGAAATGGCTTTTTTCCGCCGGCGTCGCCTTGTCGGCCGCGCGGATATTGATCGGCAGCCCGTCAAAGCCACTGAACCAGATGCCCTGCGCGTCCGCACCCGCAGGCGCGTCGATATAGGTGACGCCACAGGCATCGAGATGCGCGGCAAACGCATCCATCTCGTCGGCATAGACGCCAAAGCTCAGATAGCGCAGTTGCTTGGCTGCGCCGCCTTTGGCGATGACGCCCCAACGATGGGGATTGCCCTGTGTGTAAAGATGCAGCACGCCGTCGCTCTCGCGCACGTCCAGTCCAAAGAGGCTGTAGAAGCGGCGCGCATCCTCCAGATCGGGGACGGCCAGCGCGAAATGGTCGATCGAATGGACGCCCAGTACATTGGCGCGCCGTCCGGCGATGCTCTTATCGTTCATCCTGTCCTCCTTGGTCGGTCGGGCGGCGGATCGCGCCGCCGCCCGCCCCATTTGTCAGGCCGCCTTGATCGGGTTGACCAGCAGGCCGATCTTCTCGATCTCCACTTCGCACACATCGCCATCCTTCATGAACAGCGGGGGCTTGCGCGCCAGGCCGATGCCCGACGGCGTCC
>JAVBXL010000062.1 GCA_030824575.1 bacterium
GTTCTTGGGCGGCAGCGCGGGCGGTGAGGCCGGGGATCAGAGGAAAGGGGGATCTGGAGGGGTGTCGCCGAGATGGTCTCGAGAGCGACATTCGAAGGAGTTGAGACGATGAACATTGGTGAATTCAAGAAGGAGAACGGCCGCCTGATGGGTTCGGTCTTCACGCGCACCATCGACCTGCCGCGGATCGGGCTTCGCCCGGTGCAGAGCCAGAGCGAGAAGGCGCCGATCTATGAGATCGTGGCGCTGAACATCGCGCGGCGCTGGGTGCAGATCGGGGCGCTCTGGGAAGCCGTTTCGAAGAAGACCGGCGAGGTCTTCCTCGCGGGCCAGATCGATGATCCGAGCCTGCCCGAGCCGCTTCCGGTCGCCCTGTTCCCGAACGAGGCGGGTGGCTTCACCGTCGCCTGGCGTCGCGAGAATCTCGGCGGCGGATTCGGTGGCGGCTTCGGCAGCGGAGGGTTCGGCACCAGCCAGCGCGACTATGCGCCCCGGACCCAGGACGGCTTCGGTGACAGCACCGCCGGCGCCGATGGCAGCCTCGCCGACGACCGGACGAACGCGGACGTGGACGAGGACATCCCGTTCTGACCCGCGCGTGATCGAGGGCCGGGGGTGCGTCCAGCGCCTCCGGCCCTTTTTTTTGTTTCCCCATCTGACAAGGAGTTCGCCATCATGGCTCGAACCGCATCGACAAACAGTGTCAGCCGCCTGGCCGACCTTCCCACCCTCTATGCCGAGATGATCGCCACCCCGGAATTTCAGGCGGCGTTCGGCGATCCCATGCCGCTCAGCATCGTCGAGCTTGGCGATGAACCCGGCGAGCATGACATGCCCGAGCCCTTCGCCGTTCAGGCCGAATGCGGGGCGATCATCGCCACGATCTTCGACCTGTTCGCGGGCACGCGGTTGGAGCCGCTGTCCGCCGAGATCGCCTGGGGTTTCGTCAACAGCTTCCATTTCGTCGCTGGAAAACTGGAACGCCGCGAAGACGGGCTCGCCGCCGAGATCGGTGATCTTGTGCGACATCCCGACATGAGCGAGGTCTATAATAACGAGCTGGAGGAGAAGCAGCTCCTCTGCCAGTCGACCGCCGAGCACCGCGAGGCGATCGAGTGCATGCGCGACTATGCGGCCGAGATGTACCGTGCGCAGTCGGGCTGGCCGTGGTCGCCGGCGCGGGGAAGCCGGGCATCCTCCGCATCGTCGGCGAGCCAGATCGCGGCGCAGGATTTCCTGCGTGCCCGCGAACTTGCCGCCCGCGAGAAGCACAGTCCGAAGGGACCGATCGTCGTCTTTTCCGGACCCGCCCAGTGGCACGATTGGGAAACCCTGTGGGCGCGGCTCGACGAGGTCCATCAGCGCGTACCGCACATGTCCCTCGTCACCACCGGTCAGCGCAAAGGCGCCGACGCGATCGCGGCCGCCTGGGCGGCGCGCAACAGCGTGCCGCTGGTGGCGTTCGGGCTATACGGCTCTGGCCGGAAAACGGCCTTCACGCGAAACCGCAAGCTCGCCGAGCTGAAGCCCGTCGAGGCGGTGCTGTGCGAAGGCTCGGGGTTGCAGGCGAACCTCTATCAGACTCTGAAACAGGCGGGCGTGCCGATCCATGCCTTCCGCAAGGCCGATCAGATCGCCGATACCGCGGTGCGCCGGATGCGGGCCTGAACATCGGGGGCGGGGGCTTTGCTCCCGCCTCCTTTCCTACCGTTTCACAGGAGGCCGGCATGGCCATACCAGATGTGTACCGGCGCAATTTCGCAACCCTGCGCCGCGCGGCCGAGGACGGTAATCTCGCCCTGATGGAGTGCACCGACGCGGTCACCGGCGTCCCGCGCTACGTGATCTGCGCCGTGGGACGGGACGACGGTGCTTATGTGATGACGCCATTCGGCCATCTTCACGATGGAGACCCGTATGAGGCCTATCTACCTCCCGACACCAACAGATCGGAGCAGCCATGATCGGCTATGGAGGTTGCATCGAGCCCGGCGGCGTGGAGCTTGCCGACGAGCGATGGGGAGCGCGGTGTCCACGCTGTGGCGAGCCAGCCGAGCACGGCCACGTCGAGCGCGCGGAAGGCTCGCTCAATATCTACCGCACGGTCGCCTGCGATCATTGCGGGCACCATGAAGGGTTCGATTGGCTGAACCCCTGACGATCTGAGGTTCCTATGAGGCCGGACGCATTCCCGCGTGCCGGCCTATTTTTATGCAAGGGTGGCGAGCGACAAACAGGCTTGGCCCTTCTCCTTGACCGCCGTGGGAGGGTGTTACGCGCGGCTAGCGTCTCACAATCCTCAGACGTGCGGGACGGCCAGTGCGGACAAAGGGTCCGCACCGGCCGATGCGATTCGGGGGGCATCGAGCCCCCCGAATCACAGCCTCTCTCTATCTATCAAGAAGTCCAAGCATGGCACGGGGACAGCGCCGGCCTCAAGGACGACGGGGCCCCACCATTTTCCTTGGCGGATCGAACACAGCGCCTCAGCGTCGACGTCGGTGGCCGCCAAAGAAAATCGTGACCCCCATCGCCGCTACGCGGTCGCTTCGCGATCCTTGACCCCGTCGCTCAGAGCCCGTGCCGGGGAAAATGCCTCTTTAAATTTCAGGAGGCCATCATGACGCATTCACCCCGTTCCATTTCCCGCTTCGCCGACATCGCCGCGCTCTATGCCGAAGAAACGGCCGAGCCTACGGACCGCTTCGCCGCCGCCTTCACCGAGACCGTAGGTGAGTTCCGGATCGACCGCGCCGAGGACAGCACCGATGCCGGGATGCCCGATCCGCTGGAGGCCGAGCGCGCGACCGAACTCCTCATCACGACGTTGTTCGACGTCCTGCGCGACACAAGACTGGAGAGCATCGCCGACCGGCTCGCCTGGGGCATCGTGCACAGCTTCCACAAGGTCGCCAGCCAACTTGACGGGGAAGCCGATCGCGCGGCGCAGCAGGTCAACGGCCTGATCCGTTCCGCCGACGGCAGCGAGGTCGCGACGACCGAACTGGAGCAAGCGCAGACGCTCTGCCAGTCGCTGGACGAAGCGCGCGACGCGGTCGCCTGCATGCGCGATCACGCGGCGCAGATGTACCATGCCGAGACCGGACGACCATGGTCGGCACCGCGCGCGACGTTGGTGTCGGGGAAGCGCACGGCCTCGGTCATCGCCGCCACCGACTTCCTCGCCGCACGCCGCCAGCGCCGCATCGAGGAGCACGCGCCGCAGGGGCCGATAGTCATCTTCTCGGGCGGCCAGCAATGGGAGGACCATCAGCTCCTCTGGGATCGGCTCGACGCGATCCACGCCCGCATCCCCGCGATGGTGCTGGCGACCACCGCCCAGAACAAAGGGTGCGACGCGATCGCGGCGGCATGGGCGGCCCGGTCGGGGGTGAAGCTGGTGGCCTTCACGCTCGACGCGCGACTGGGCAAGCGGGCCGGGTTCGCACGGAACGAGCGGTTGCTGGCACTTCGCCCCGTCGAAGCGCTGGTTTGCGAAGGGTCGGGACTTCAGTCGCACCTCGCCCGGATGGTCCGCGAGAAGCGGGTGCCGGCTCACTTCTTCCGGCTCTCGGATCAGCGCACAGCCAGCGCTGTCGCCTGAGATCGTGACGGGGATCGGTTGGGCATGATGCCCGGCCGGTCCCCTTTTTTGTTGGCGTTGAGAACCGCCCCGCTCGGGAGCCCGATCAAAGATCGGGTCCGTCACGGGGCGGTGCGACAGCGATGCTGTCGGCCTCCTGCGCGTGGCTACGCCATGCTCGTCGCTGGGCCGCCCTTCGGGCGACTTTTAGGTTCGGGCGCTGCCGCTGGCAGCGTCTTCAGTGCCGAGACGGCAGGGCTTCCTCCCACCCGAATCGCGTGGGTGAGGACGTCCCTGAAATCCCGCTCGCTCAATGCTTCGATCGGGAGGTCCGTGACCATCCCAGCATATCGGTCGCGCAGGGCGCGGCGGGCACTCTCCACTTCTTCAGCGACCTTGCGCTGACGCGCTTCGAGGTCGGCAAGTCGCTCACGTTCCGTCATCTTGGGCATGTCCATCGTCCTTGTGATGGGTCTGCCCGCCGTCCCGGATTGTAGGCTGGGTTCGCCCGCATTCAATCCCGAACTTGGGGTATCGATCTCATGCAAACTCACGGAATCGCGATTGAGATGGGCTTGCCGGCGTGCCGCCAGCGAGAAGAAGAAATCCCCTGCCGGGGATTGTCCGCCCGTGCCCGGTCGAGACAACGCAGCGCGCAGAGCGCTGCGAAGGGGAGCACTCACGGCCTTGGCCGTTTGTAATGCACCGTACGCACGGGTGCTGCGCAGATATTCCGTCGTTAAATCAATGCTATAATCCTGTCCGACAAGTCCGCCGCTGGGCACGGCGCGCCGTCCGACATGTCACCCGCGAACGACAGTGCGTCGCGCAAACCGTTGGATTCGCGCGTCTATTCGTGTCTGACATGTCGGACAGCATAAATCGTTGAAAAACAGCGGCATTCGCGCTATGGTGCCTTCGCTTCAAGACCTGCCCGTCGAGCTCCTATGCTGGAGCTACGACATGATCAGAATAAGCGTGCGGGTCGACAGTGCCCTGCACGACCGCCTTAGCCGGCGCGCGGCGGGCGCCGATCTTTCCCTTTCCGTGTTCATTCGGTCCGTTCTCGAACAGGCCGCCGATCCCCGCGGCCGGTACATCTATTCGTCGCAGGACGAGATCCTCGCGACCTGCATTCAGATCCTCACCATCCTCGGCACGTCGGTCGGTCAACGGACGCCGGACGTCCTGCAAAAGGGGATGGCGGAGGCCCGCGGCATATTGCGGGACAGGGGTCTGCTCGACCCGGAGGCCGACCGATGAGCGGGAACGAACGACGGGCTGATCCCGTCCCCGCCACGCTGCTTCAGGCATCGCCGCACTTGCCGACCATCCCCTGGACGATCGGCTTCCTGCCGCTCCTGTATCTCGGGCAACCCAGCTCGGTTCTTCCCACCCTTGCGGACGCGGGAGACCCGCGATGAGCATTTTTCGCAACGATACGCTCGGCTCCTGGACGCGGGGCGGACAGGCCATCGTCCACAATGTCCGGATGACGACCCAGGTCTTTTTCCAGACGGTAATAGCCAGCTTCGTGCTCTGGGTGATGGGCACGATCTGGTATGCGCTCGAAATGTCGACCGACTATGAGCGCTTCGTCCTCACCAAGCTGGTCGAGGCGAGCTTCAAGGTCGATGCCGCAGGAGGAACGAACGATCCGGTCCTGTTTCGCACGCCAGCCGGTCACCAATATTGGACGTCAGCCGATTGGCTGATGGCCTCCTCCCTCGCCAAACAGATGCTGCATAAACTCGAACTCGATTTGGTCCACGGCGCGCTGATTGCGGGCGCCTTCGCCCTGCTTGCGCTGTTCTTCGCCTGGTTCACCTTCACCCGGACGGGCAGGGGGCTCGGGTCGAACGAGTATCTCCGCGGCGCCCGGTTCGGCACGGTCCGGCAGGTCAAGCGCCTGCTCCGCCGCCAGCGCAAGGGAAGCTTTTCTATCGGCGGCGTCCCCATTCCCGACGCCTATGAGCCCGAGCATGTGCTCCTGTGCGGCGCGCCGGGGACGGGCAAGACCAACCTCATCGTCAAGATGCTCGAGGGTATCCGCAAGGAGGGCAAGCGGGCGATCGTCTATGATACCGCCGGCACCTTCGTCGAGAAATTCTACCGCCCGGGCAAAGACGTTCTCCTCAATCCGCTCGACAAGCGCACCAGCCGCTGGTCGCCCTGGGGCGACGTTCCGCGCGACTATCATTATGACCAGATCGCGGAGTCGACGATTCCGGACAAGGCCGGTGATCCCTTCTGGGCGAAGGCCGCGCGCGGCACTCTCGTCGCCGTCATGCGCAAGCTCGCACACCAGAAGGAGATGCTGGTCTCGATTCTTCTCGACCGGCTGCTGCGCTCCAAACTGAAAGACCTCGCCGCCTTCGCCGCGGGCACCGATGCAGCTGCCTTCATCAGTCTCGAGGGCGAGCGTACATCGGCTGGCATCCAGGCGGAGCTTGCCTCCGTCATGCGCAGCTTCTCCTACCTCGACGATACCCGCAAAGGGCTGTCGATCCGCGACTGGGTGGCGAATGAAAAGGGGGACGGCTGGCTGTTCATCACGGTCAAAGCCGACCAGCTTCCGTCGCTTCGGCCCCTGATCACGGTCTGGCTCGACATCGCCATTTCGGCGATCATGAGCCTGACGCCGGATCGCCGACGGCGCCTCTATTGCGTCATCGACGAGCTTCCGACACTTCAGAAATTGCCGTCGCTATCCGACTTCCTGGCGCGCGCCCGCAAATATGGCGGGTGCGGGATTCTGGGGTTCCAATCCTACCCGCAATTGGAGGCGACCTACGGTATCCAGGATGCCGCCGCCATCACCGGCTATTGCTCGACCTGGGTGGCGCTGCGCGCCAACGATACCCCCACCGCCAAGCATGTGTCGGAGAATCTTGGGCAGGTCGAACAGGTTGAGGCCAACGAAGGCATGTCCTACGGCGTCAACGATATGCGCGACGGCGTGAACCTGTCGCGCATGCAGGTGACCCGGCCTCTGGTGATGCATACCGAGGTCACCAATCTACCAAACCTGTCGGGTTTCCTGCGGTTCGGCCGCAACCTGCCGGTGGTGCATTTCCAGGACCGTTTCAACACCGTCGCGACCATTGCCGACGCCTTTGTCGAGCGCGACACGCCGCCGGTGCGCGACCGCGATGGCGAGGCCCTGATCGCCGCGATCCATGCCGAAGCCAAGTCAACCGAGCCGCCATCACCGCCGCGACGCAAGAAGGCTGCACGACCGGTGCCGCCACCGCCTCCGCCGACATCGCCTGACCTGTTCGAGGGCGGCAGCACTGGGGCGGTCCAGGGCGAGAATGTTGAACCCAAACCCGCCGAAAAGCCGCCGGCGGACCCTGTCGCACCTGCTCCGGCCTTCACGCTCGCCCCGCAGCGCGGACGGATCCGGATCGAGCTTGATGTCTATGACCGAGAGAATGGGCCGGCCCGTCCGGCGCGACCGGCATGATCCATCCTCGCCGCCTGAAAGGCACGCCAGCCAACATTTCCCGCTATTATACCGTGGGCGATTATTACACCAAAGGGAGCGACGAACATTCAGAATGGGGTGGTCGGATAGCAGATGAATTGGGGCTATCCGGTCCAGTCGACCCCCAGACTTTCCAAGAGTTGCTGGCCGGAAAAATCGGCGACCAGCAGCTCGGGCGCCATCGCGCAAATGGTGAGATCGAGCATCATCCTGGCTGGGACTTCGCGGTCAATGCGCCGAAATCGGTATCGATCATGGCGCTGGTGATGGACGATGAGCGCATCATCGCCGCCCATGAAAAGGCGGTGGGGACGGCGCTTGATTATCTCGAAGAACATGCATCGCTGCGTCGGCGCGACAATGGTCAGATCGTTCACGAGACAACCGGCCGGCTCGTGTTCGCCCGCTTCACCGAGCACGCCAGCCGCGAGCTTGATCCTCATCTTCATACCCATGTTGTCGTGATGAACATTACGAACCGGGAGGACGGTTCGTCCTGGGCCAGCCTCGAGACACGGGCGATGTTCGCCGAACAGATGGTTGCGGGTCAGGTCTATCGAAACGACCTCGCCCATGAGCTCCGCCAGATCGGATACGACGTCGAATTCGATCCGAGACGGGGGCTGTTCGAGATCGTCGGCGTTCCCAGGGATTTCATCAGGGACACCTCACAACGCGCCGAACAGATCGATGCCCATGCCAAAGAGCACGGGCTCACCGGACAGGCAGCGCGTCGCCAATCCTTCTACCAGACGCGCGGTCCCAAGGTGACGGCGACACTCGACGAGCTCCACAGCCAGTGGGCCGCGCGCGCGAAACCCTATGAGGCGGACCTCGCCAGACTCACTACGCAGGTAGAGGAGCGGGGGACGTCGATCATCGAGGTCGATCGCCGAACCGCAGGGCGCGCGAGCCTGTTCGGTCTCCGGCAGGCGGAGACCCGCGAAGCCGTGAACAATCTCGGCCGCATGTACAGGCTGGCGCTTGCCAGCCATGTCGGAGAGGTGCGGCTTGCCGATGTCCGGCCATTGCTTGCCGAGCATGAGGCGAAGCGTAAACTCCTCGTCACCCGTGCGCCGACCGGTGACCAGATCCTCACTCGCGGCCGAACCAGCAGGCGCAGCGCACGCCAGGAAATGGCGCTGTCTCAGCACCTCGCTCTGGCCCTGGACGATGCCCGACCGATCGCCACCGCCGACCGTCTTCTGGTCGCGCTGGAGACCGCTGGCCTCACCCCCCATCAGGAACAGGCTCTCGTTCAATCTGCTTTGTCGCGCGACCGCGTCACCGGAATCCACGGCGTCGGCGGCGCCGGCAAATCGACGCTGATGAATACCCTGCGGCAGGCTGCCGAGCCGGGAACGGTGCTGGTCGCGCTGGCCCCCACATCATCAGCCGCCGCGACCACTGGGCAGATAGCGGGCGTCGAATCCAGGACGGTCGAAAGCGTTCTCACCAGCGGTGGTCGCGGCATCACCGACCGCCATGTTCTCCTCCTCGACGAGGCCGGGCAACTCGGGACACGCCAGGCCATTCGCATCCTCGAGATCAGCCGGATGACGGGCGCGCGGCTGATCCTGCTCGGCGATGACAAGCAGACCGGCGCGATCGAACAGGGGAAGCCCTTCTGGCTGATGCAGAAATTCGGCCTCGCCACCGCGCAACTTACCGAGTCCATGCGTCAGCAAACGAAGAGTATGAAAGCCGCGGTCACGCATGCGCGGGCGGCGGAATATGCCGCCTCGCTCTCGCAGCTCGACAAGGTCGTGAGCGGGGAGGGGGCCGAGGCCCTGGCGAAAGGGCTGGTCGCGGAATGGACCCGGTTGAAACCCGAAAACCGCGCGACCACCAACATCCTCGTACTCGACAATGCGACCCGGCTGATCGTGAACTCAAAGATTCGCGAAACCCTGAAATCCGAAAGCGCGATCGCCGCCGAAGACGCGCGACTCCAGGTCCTGACGCCGACCGGCATGTCCGATCAGGAGAAACATTATGCCCGCTTCTATTCCGGCGGGCAGGTCGTGACCTTCACCCGGGATCAACTCGGGGCGGGGATCGCGCGCGACGTCCAGTATCGTGTCGTCGGTATCGGACGCGCCGAGAGCGGGCGGCAGGTCGTGCGACTGCTCGACGAGAATGGCCGCATCATCCGCTGGGATCCGCGGCAGAGTCAGGTCAAGCAGATCAACGTATTCAATGCTGAGAATCGCGACCTCGCGGAAGGCGATCGCATCCAATGGCGCCTGGTGAGCAACGCGCTCGATCTCAAAAATGCAGAGCGTGGCACGGTCGAAAAGATGGATGGAACCCTCGCCACGATCCGGTGGGACCGGGGCGAGCGCGTGCAGCAGATCGATTTGTCCGAGCACAAGCACTGGGATCACGGATACGCAGAGACGGTATATTCCGCGCAGTCCAAGACCTACGCCCGCGTCTATGTGCTGGCGCCGGTCAATTCCGGGCTCGTGAACGGCCAGAATTATTATACGGCGATCACCCGCGCGCGCTTCGGCGTTAAGCTCTGGACCGAGGATGAAAAGCGCCTCGCCGAGAAGCTCCAAACCCATTCCGGCGAAAAGACATCCGCGCTGGAAGGGCTGGGTAGGCTGGACCGGGATAATCGCGAAAGTCTTGCGGCGCCGCATGCAGACCCGATTGAGCGAGCTCGGGCGGACCAGGATCGTGAGCGGTCCGAGCGGCGCGACATGGCCCTTGGCCGGCAACTCGACCAACGGACGAATGCGCCAAGGGGCCTGCCGGAGCGGCTGGCTGAAAATGCCCGCGGGATTGCCGACATCCTCGACCGGTTCCTGCAATCTGTCGTCGATCGCGCGCCAACCGAACCCGAGCGCGCGGATGCGCGACCCGATCCCACACCCGCCCACGTACATGACACCCGCGATGCCGATCCCGGCCACGGTCCCGAACATTGATCACGGAGACTCTTTCGATGAACCACTCCAGTTCTGCATTCTCCGCCCGACGCCGCCTCAAACCCGTTCTGCGCGTCGGCTGCCTTGCCGTGGTGTTCGCGGTATCCACCGCGGCTTCACCCTCGGCGGGGATGGCGAGACTTTCGGAAGGCGACATCTCACACTGCATTGCACGTGCCGCTGGTGGGAAGGATTGGCTCGAGAAAACCCTGTGGGGACTGCGCGACCAGGAAGGCGGATGGGTCGGCGCGGAGGTCGCCAATGCCAACGGATCGCATGACCTGGGGCCCCTTCAGATCAACAGTTGGTGGGTGCCAAAGATCGCAGCGGTGCTGCGGCGGCCCGAGCCGGAGGTTCGCACCTGGCTCAAGTCCGATGCCTGCTTCAATGCCGACGTTGCCCGCTGGATCTTCCTGTCGGCCTTGCGGTCGACCGGTGACTATTGGGCCGCGATCGGGGTCTATCACAGCCCCACAGCGTGGCGCCAAAGGCGCTATGCGCTGAGCGTCGCGGATCATCTCACGCGGCGTTTTGGTCCTGCGATCTTCGCCGAAAGGCCTGTTAGGCTTGGCGGTGCTTCGGTCGCGACGACCCTGCAATCGCCCGACTCGCCCACCAACGAGGCCAAGCGGGAGCGAATGCTCGGGTTCGGCGTGGTAGCGCGCTCCGTATCGTCAGAGGTGCAAGATTAAGCGGCGCGGTGGCAGCAGGCTTGTCGCTCTATCCGCTCCTCGATAGATCAGCAGGGGAACAACCAGGAGTGAATCATGAACAACAGCGACCTCGCCGACCATCTTTCCAGCGCCACCGGCTCGAGCAAGGCCGACGCCAAGAAAATCGTCGATACTGTCTTCGCGGCGATTGCGGACGCGGCGGCGAAGGGCGAGGAGATTTCGCTCAACGGCTTCGGCAAGTTCAAAGTAAAGGCCAGCGCGGAGCGCGAAGGTCGCAATCCCTCGACTGGCGCGACCATCACGATTGCGGCCTCGAAGAAGCTGACATTCACGCCCGCTAAAGCGGTGAAGGACAAGCTGAACGGTTGAACCGACTCTTGGTCCCAGGCACATCCCTCAACGATCGCGCCTGGACCAAGAAAGCCGTCCGTCGTTTTTCCTCGCTCGGAGGCCGGTTTCGGAGGTTTCCCACACCAGCGTTCGGCAGTGACGGGTTCAACTCAAGCGTCCGCTGGCGCTGCTTCGCGACGGCCCTCTATCATATAGGTTTCATGACAAACCCTCGAACTCACACCACTTCTCGCACCATCATTGCGCCACCACGAGCCATTTTCCGGGCTTTTCTTGACGCCGAGGCCGTTGCGTCATGGCGCGCGCCCAAGGGCATGACTGCAAAGATCCTCTCTTTCGACCCCCGTGTTGGGGGCGGCTATCGGATGACACTCGTCTATTCCGAGACCGAACGTGGCCGAGGCAAATCAACGGAGGATACCGACGTCGTCGAGGCACGCTTCATCGAACTGATACCGAATGAAAAAATTGTCGAGGCCGTCGAGTTCGAGTCCGCCCATCCGGCCTTTACCGGCACCATGACGATGACAGCGATATTCACGGCGGTCGCAAACGGCACGAAAGTGACGTTCACCGCGGAAAACGTCCCTATGGGGATCAGCGAAGTTGACCATCGCGCCGGCATGGATTCATCATTGAAGAACCTCGCCAATCTCGTTGAATAGGCCCGCAGGCGCCGCTTGAGCCTTTCTATGGGTGTTAGCGAAGAAGATAGCGCCTGACCGCCCGCGACATCATCGACACGCTGAGCATTGTGCGTCGGTTCGAGCGCGGGAACTGTTGATAAACGACGGCACGCGAGGTACGATAACCTTGCTTCAAGACATCCCGCCGAGCTCCATCGATTGGAGCAGCGACGTGTTAACGATGGGCGTGCGCCTCGGTTGCGCCTTGCTTGGGTACCTCAGACAGTGCGAATGTCCCTTACACGATGAACGCATCGTCCGGCGATGAGGCGTGCCCGATCTCCGAACACGAGGTACGGGACCGCCGCTGATGCCTCGGCCGCGCCACGAACGCTTGGTATTGAGTCCAACCCGCCTTTGCACCCCGAGGCTCAGGCTACGGATCAGGAGCCTACTAAGGCTGCGTGTGAATTCTCAGCGGGCAAGTCTCCGCAGAACGATCCACGGGAACCTCGCATTGCGAGACGCGACAAATTCTCACGCCAGCTGATTGAGGATGCCAGTGCGATCTTCGCACGACGGATGGGCCGGCCAGTTTCTCAGGACGAAGCGAGGATTCTGCTAGGCGACCTGACCGACTATTATGAGCTCGCCATCGCCCGACGTCGGACCATTGTCGATCGACAACCGTCAAGACAATGCGATGACGACACGAGTGCCCGATAACCCAGCCAGGCGGTTTGCCTACGCCGAATCGGCGGCTTGACGGTTCAGTGCTGTCGCGGAATAAATAGGGAACAGAACGGGACGGCGGCACAACCACAATTCCCCAGCGATAGGCGCGTTTCGCGGTTGGAAGTGGGGAAGGATCGTGATTGAGAGCAGAGAAGGAAGTGTCGAACAATGGTGAAACCCAGAGCGAAGCTGAGACGGACGGTGGCACGTGCGTCGATCCGCCACGCATTAAAGAAAGCGGTTCTCTACGCTCGCGTCTCGACGTCGGAGCAGGAGCGCGAGGGATTCTCGATTCCTGCCCAGCTCAAACTTCTCCGAGACTACGCAGCGATCCACGACATCGATATCGTAGCCGAACATGTCGATGTAGAAACTGCACGGAAGGCTGGCCGCACCGAATTTGAAGCGATGCTGGCTTATCTACGACGCCATCCGTCTGTCCGAATGATCCTGGTCGAAAAGACCGATCGGCTGTACCGCAACCTCAAGGACTGGGTGACGCTCGACGAATTGGATATCGAGATCCACCTCGCCAAGGAGGGCGTTGTCCTTTCCAACGAGTCCAGGTCTTCCGAGAAGTTCATGCACGGCATCAAGGTGTTGATGGCCAAGAACTATATTGACAATCTATCGGAGGAAGCGCGCAAAGGCATGACTGAAAAGGCCGCGCAGGGTTATTGGCCTACTCTCGCTCCACTCGGTTACCGCAACATCCGCAACGATGCGGGGCGGAAAGTAATCGAGGTCGATCCCGAGATCGCACCGATCATTGCGCGCCTGTTCGAGCTGTGCGGAACCGGTAATTTCTCGATCAACGAACTGGCAGCGAAGGCGCGCGATCTTGGTTTGAGGTATCGTCGAAGCGGCAAGCTCGTCAGCAGTACGAGTACGATTTTCTATATTCTCAGAAATCGGCTCTACACCGGCTCCTATGAGTGGGACGGCAAGCTTTATCGAGGCCTGCACGATCCAATCATTTCGCTGGAGGCCTGGGAACTAGCTCAGGAGGTCATCGATGGCCGTAGCGCGTCCAACGTCCGCGCGAGTCCCAAAGATTTCGTCTACACCGGCTTGATGACCTGCGGCCATTGCGGCTGTGCGATAGTCGCGGAGATCAAGAAGCAGAAATACGTCTATTACCATTGCACCGGCTTTAAGGGAAAATGCCCTGAGCGTTACGTCCGGCAGGAGGCGCTTGACGTTCATTTCGAACAGATGCTTTCGCGGCTTCGCCTCGACGACGAAATTTTCGGTCTCGTACAGCGAGCGCTCCGCGAGAGCCATGGCGACGAGAGCCGCGAGCGTGATGAAGCCAAGGCGCGGCTGGCTGCCGAGGCAGACAAGCTCCAGGAGCGTCTTGACACCATCTACCTCGACAAGGTCGATGGACGTATCACCAAGGAATTTCACGATCGCATCGCTACCACCTGGCGGGAGGAGAGAGCGCGGGCGATCCGAGGACTCGAGCACCTCAATAATGCGGACGAGGCCTATGTTGATGATGGCGTAGCGCTGCTCGATATCGTCAGGAACGCTCACAAGGGCTTTGCGGAGATGGCCCCGGAATACCGGCGTCGAGCTCTAAATTTGGTACTTTCGAACTGCACTTGGGCCAATGATCGGCTGACCGTAGAATTCAGGCAGCCCTTTGGAATGCTTGAAGAATTATCACGGGCCGCGTTCACTCTCGGCACGCCAAACCAACCCCAAAATGAGGGTTTTGACAGTTTGGTGACCCCTACGGGAATCGAACCCGTGCTTCAGCCGTGAGAGGGCCGCGTCCTAACCGCTAGACGAAGGGGCCATGGACCGCGCTGGGCAGTCGGCAGGGGCTGGCCTTTAAGGCAGGGGCATCCATGGCGTCAAGCGAAACCGCAGGGCATCCATCCCGTCCGCACCATGAAAAATCGTCCAGTGCAGAACATAGGCCAATTCCCCATATAAAAAACCACCCCATGCAGAGCATGGGGTGGCCAAGGTTCAGGGAGGAGACGCCTCCAAAGGGGGAGGCGCCCATACGATACACCCGAAAGGGGGGCAGGTGCATCGCATGACTGATAGATAGGGCAGGTCGCATCGCCTTACAAGAGGGGATGCGACGCCCTTTCCATCAATTTTTCAAACCCTTTCGGGTTAATTTCTCATTCAGGCGCCGGCCACTTCCGGGGTCGCTTCCGCCGTGGCTGGCATGGCGATCGGACCCTTGCCCTGCGCTACCTGCGCTTCGAAGATTTCGCGCATCAGTTGGAGCGAGAAGAGGTGTGCGTGGATCAGTGGCAACATGCCGTTCTGGTTGATCTTGCGCAGTTGGTCGCCGCGCAGGTCGCGCAGCTTTTCCTCGTTGATCATGCGGAAACCACGATAGACGAAGGGCTGATCGGCGACTGGGGTCTGGATCGCGACTTCGCCGTCCATCAACAGGTCGAGTTCCTGCAGATCGCGCACGAACTGGCCGGTGCGGGCCGCAGCCTGCTCGAAATCCTCGCAAAATTTCATCACGCCCTGGGTCTGCTCGCTGGGCTTGCCGTCTTCGAACAGCGGCTGGCCGTCCTCGAACGCGCCGATCGCCGGGCTGGTGGGGTCGAAGCAGAGCGACAGGTCGTCGCTGTCGGGGCGCAGCTTGGCCAGCATCCAGGGATAGCGACGGACATAGGCCGGGACATAGGCCGGACCGCGCAGCTTGCCGTCTTCGTCCACGAAGATGTTGACGCCTTCATTAAGGCCCATCAGCAGCAGCGGCACCGAATCCGTGCCGGCCGAAAAGATGATCGGGGCAAAGCGCTGGGCGGGGACGAATTCGTCGATGGTCAGCGGAATGGCGTGCTGCGTCGTCAGGAACGGGGCTGAATCGATCTGGCGGGTGCGATAATCGACATGGTCGACGCTGCTCAGCGGCAGGAGATCATTGTAGAAGATCGGCAGGTTGTTGGCGGGCGCGCTGGCCATGGTCCGGGTCCATTCTGTCAATTTGCGGCCGCCTTTTATGTGCGCGCCGCGGGCTGAATATTGGGGCAGGGCGATAATGGCCTTGCCGGTTGGTGGCAATCGGTTTGTCGGCGGCCCGTGTTCAGCTTGCCGCCTTCATCCTTCGCCGGGCAGCGGAATGAGCTTGGCCGGATTAAACAGCCCCTTGGGATCGAACGCCGTCTTGATCGCACGCAATGCGCCGATCCGCGCCGGGCTGGCGAGGCGGCCCAGTTCCGCGCGCTTCATCTGGCCGATGCCATGTTCGGCGGAGATCGAGCCGCCCGCCGCGACGACCGCATCATGGACGAAGCCGTTGATCGCCTGACCTTCCGCCGCGATCCAGGCCGGGCCGTCGCTCGTCCCCTTGGGCGCACGCACATGGAAATGGACGTTGCCGTCGCCCAGATGGCCAAAAGAGGAGGCCGTGGTGCCGGGAAAGCGCGTTTCCGCCGCCGCTGCGGCCTCGATCATGAAGGCGGGCATCTTCGCCACTGGCACGCTGATGTCATATTGCAGCGCCGGACCCTGCGCCTTTTCCGATTCCGACAGCGATTCGCGGATGCGCCAGAAGGCATCGGCCTGCGCCTCGTTGGCGGCAAGCGCGGCGTCGATCGCGATGCCCCGTTCGAACGCTTGCGTCAGCGCCGCTTCCAGCCGCTCGGACGGTACAGGTTCGGTCAGGTCGGCATGATCGACCTCAATCAGCACATGCCAGGGCGTGCGCGTTTCGATCGGTGATCTCGTGCCGGGGATATGCCCCAGTACGAAGCCCAGCGTCTCGTCGGCGATCACCTCGAACCCCTCCACGCTGTCGCCCAGCATGGTTTCGGCCAGCCGCAGCAGTGCCAGCGCGTCGGCCGGCGTCTGCACCCCGACCCAGCCCACCGCCCGCGCGGCGATGGCGGGGACGAGCCGCAGCGCCGCGGCGGTGACGACGCCCAGCGTGCCTTCCGCCCCGATCAGCAACTGTTTGATGTCGTAACCGCGATTATCCTTCTTGAGCGCATCCAGCCCGTCGAAAATGCTGCCGTCCGGCAGCACCGCCTCTATCCCCTCGACCAGCGCGCGCATCGTGCCATGGCGCAAGACCTGCGTGCCGCCTGCGTTGGTCGATACCAGCCCGCCGATCGTGGCGGAGCCCTTGGCCCCCAGGCTCAGCGGAAAACGCCGCCCCTGTGCCTCGGCCGCATCGTGCAGCACGCTCAGGATCACGCCCGCCTCGCACACCGCCAGATTGTCGTCCGGCGACAAGCTGCGTATCCGGTTCATCCGCCGTAGTGAAAGGATCAGCGCCGATCCGTCCGCCGGCGGGGTCGCGCCGCCGACCATCGACGTATTGCCCCCCTGTGGCACCAGCGCCACGCCCAGTTCCGCGGCCAGCGCCACGGTCGCGGCGACCTCCTGCGTGGAGGCTGGTGCCAGGATCGCGGCGGCCGCTCCATGATAGCGCCCGCGCCAGTCGCTGACCCAGGGGGCGATGTCGTCGGGATCGGTGACGACCCCCTTGGGGCCCAGCAGGGCGATGAAGCGGTCGATTATATCTTGTCCAATCATGGGACGCACCTATCCCCGGAATTCATCGACGGTTCAACCACCGCTCGATAGCATCGCGGCCATATAAGGGGTCCGTCTTGGTTCATTCCATATTGCTGCTGCTTTCCGCATCGACCGGCGACCCGGTCCAATGGGCGCAATTGTCCATCCAGCAGCGCGTCATCATCCGCGTGCCGATGACCCGAAAGGGCCGGGCGCCGGCGCGCATCGCGCCGGATGCGCGTGAACAATGGCAGGAAAAAAAGGGACCGCGTTGCGTCGCGCTACGGTCGATTCGCGGCGGCAGCATCGTCGTGAAAAACGGCGTCGATCTCGTTCTGGCGGACAATCACCGCTATCGCGCACGGCTGGAAAAGGGCTGCGACTCAGTGGGCTTCTATTCCGGCTTCTATGTTGAACCGGACGAGGATGGATCGCTCTGTTCGGGGCGGGACGAATTACAGGCGCGCAGCGGCCTGAGCTGCGCAATCGAGAGTTTCCGCCGCCTCATCCCGGTCGACGAGGAGGATTGATCCGCCGCCATAGCCCGGCAACTGCGCGATTTCCTTGACAAGAGGCCGATATTTCCGCAATGCGCGGCCGATTTCCGTCTCGCATGCGCGCTGGGCGGACAAGCCTCCTGTTCCCGGACCATTGAATGACTTTTGCCGATCTCGGCCTTTCCGACGAATTGCTCAGGGCCGTAACCGAATCCGGTTACGACACGCCCACCCCCATTCAGGCGCAGGCGATCCCCTCCGTCCTGATGATGCGCGACATTATCGGCATCGCCCAGACGGGGACGGGAAAGACCGCCAGCTTCGTGCTGCCGATGATCGACATCCTCGCCCATGGCCGCAGCCGCGCGCGGATGCCGCGCTCGCTGATATTGGAGCCGACGCGCGAACTCGCGGCGCAAGTGGCCGAGAATTTCGAGAAGTACGGCAAATATCACAAGCTTTCGATGGCGCTGCTGATCGGTGGCGTGTCGATGGGTGACCAACTCGCCGCGCTCGAAAAGGGCGTGGACGTGCTGATCGCGACGCCGGGCCGCCTGATGGATCTGTTTGGTCGCGGCAAGATCATGCTCAACGGCTGTTCGCTGCTGGTCATCGACGAAGCCGACCGGATGCTCGACATGGGCTTCATCCCCGATATCGAGGAAATCTGCACCAAGCTGCCTGCGCAGCGCCAGACTTTGCTGTTTTCCGCGACGATGCCGCCGGTCATCAAGAAGCTGGCCGACAAATTCCTGTCCAACCCTAAGTCGATCGAAGTCGCGCGCCCCGCCAGCGCCTCGATCAACATCACCCAGCGTCTGGTGAAGGTCGATTCGCGCAAGAAGCGCGACACCCTCGCCAAAATGCTGCGGGAAACCGACGTCACCAGCGCCGTCATCTTCTGCAACCGCAAGACGACGGTGCGGGACTTGAACAAGAGCCTGCAACGCGACGGCTTCAAGTCGGGCGAGATCCATGGCGACATCGACCAGGGGTCGCGCATCGCCGAACTGGAACGCTTTCGCGCCGGCACGGTGAACATTCTGGTCGCGTCGGACGTCGCGGCGCGCGGGCTGGACATCAAGGGCGTCAGCCATGTGTTCAACTATGACGCGCCCTGGCACCCGGACGATTATGTCCACCGCATCGGCCGCACTGGCCGCGCGGGCGCATCGGGCGTCGCGTACACCTTCGTCACCGAAGCGGACGCCGAGGCGATCGACAATATCCAGAAGCTGATCGGCACCAAGATCGAAGTCGTCGGCGCCGCGGAAGTCGTTGCGTCCGCCGAACCGGCGAAGGCCGAACCCGCGAAGGACGAACCGACCCGTGCCCCGCGCGGTCGCGGCCGGGGCGCAAGCCCCGCGCTGGTCGAGGAAGCGCCGCGCGAGGAAATTGCCCAGCTCGCGCCGCCTGAGTCAAAACCGCCGCGTGAAGAGAAGCCTCGTGAGGAGCGCAATCGTGAAGATCGGCCGCGCGAGAGCCGCGCGCGGGAAGATCGTCCGCGCGACAACGCCCCCCGCGAAGATCGCCCGCGCGATTCGCGCCCCGATCGCACCGCACCGGCCCCGCCGTCGCGCCGCCGCAACGAACAGGTCGATGATGGCCCGGACGATGGCTGGAACGGCCCCGTTCCCGAATTCCTGAACTTCGGCTTCACGGAATAGGCGCGTCGGCAAGGCTTAAGAGTTAGACTACTCTCAGCCCAGCCCCTTCGTGCTGAGTAGGGGCGAAGAGAAGTGGAAGACCCGTGTCGAAGCATCAGGCGCTCCGAATGTTCCTTCGATACGCTATTTGCCCTTCGGTCTTCTTCGAATCCGACTTTGCTGGATGGCTACTCAGGATGAACGGAGCTTAAAGTCATTAGACTTTAAAGTAACCCCTGCGCCCGCAGACTCGCATGACCGGTCGCCGCCATGATGATATGGTCGTGCACGTTGATCCCCAGCCGCTTCCCCGCCTCCACGATCTGCCGCGTGATGTCGATATCCTGCCGGCTGGGCGACGGATCGCCCGACGGATGGTTATGCACCAGGATCAGGGCCGCCGACCCCAATTCCATCGCCCGCTTGATAACCTCACGCACATAGATGGCGGCCTGGTCGATCGACCCGTCGCCCATATGATCGTCGCGGATCAGCATGTTGCGGCTGTTGAGGTGCAACACCCGCACCCGCTCGACGCTCAGATGCGCCATGTCCGCGCGCAGATAATCGAGCAACGCCTGCCAGCTCGCCAGCACCGGCCGCGCAGCCACTTCGTTGCGCAGCATCCGCAACGCGGTCGCCTGCACGATCTTGATCGCCGCGATGCTGGTGTCGCCCATGCCGGGCACGCGGGCGATCGCCTGCCAATCGGCGCTCATCAGTCCGCCGATGCCGCCAAATTCGCGCAACAACGCCTTGGCCAGCGGCTTGGTGTCGCGCCGGGGAATCGCCAGCGCGAGCAGATATTCGATCAGTTCATGGTCGTGCAGCGCGTCGCCGCCGTTATCGGCCAGCTTCTGCCGCAGCCGCGCGCGATGGCCGGCGCCGTCATGCGGGGCTTTTTCGTCCTGTTCCGACAAACATTCGTCCCCTTCACCGGCTTTGCGACGCTATGCGTTGCGGAATCGTGGGGCAAGGATATTTAGAGGGTGACAGACGTTATGGTCCCGTTACGGACCACGACTATTGCAGTCCCAAGAACTTAATCATTCTCGCAGCAAGCCGGGGTTGGCCATAAGCATGGAAGAACAGGACGGCGAAGAGACGGTTCGCCGGGCATGGCTGCGCTGGCTCGGCGTTGGCACCGGGTCGCTGGCGCTGGTGCTGGTGGCGCTGTGGACGCAGCGCGCGCCGATCGCGGAGAATTTCGTCAGCCGGGAACTCAACCGGCGCGGGGTGCAGGCCAATTATGATCTGGTCGATGTTGGCCTGCGCACCCAGCGGATCGAGAATATCGTGCTGGGCAATCCGGCCAAGCCGGACCTGACGGCGCGCTGGGTAGAAGTCGACATCGCCTTTGTCGGCCTGACGCCGCAGGTCGCGGCGGTGCGGGCAGGGGGCGTGCGAATGCGCGGCTCCCTGCATGACGGTGTCCTGCGTCTGGGCGAACTCGATAAATTCCGCGACCCCGATTCGACCGCGCCGTTCAGCCTGCCCGACATCATCGTGGCGCTCGCCGACGCGCGGCTGACGCTGGATACCGACGCTGGGCGTCTGGGCATGCAGATTGACGGCAATGGCAATCTCCGGTCTGGCTTCCGCGGCAAACTGGCCGCGGCGATGCCGCGCGCGTCGCTGGCTGGCTGCGGCCTGTCGCAAGCCACGGCCATGCTCGATATCGCAATGCGCCAGGGCCAGCCCCATCTGTCCGGCCCGCTGCGCGCCAACGCCGTCGCCTGCCGCGACGCGGGCGCGGCGATCGCCCGGCCAGTCGCCGCGATCGACCTCAATCTTGGCCAGGCACTGGACCGCTGGAGCGGCCATGTCGACCTGTCGGGCGAAGCGTTCAGGGGCAATGGCCTGCTACTGGCGGCACCCGCTGGCCGCATCGATTTTGACGGCACGGCCGCGCGCACCGGCGGCAAGGTTCGTCTGGGTGCGAAGGCGGTGACGGGACGCGGCGCCTTGTTGCGCGACGCGCGCCTGACCGGCGACTGGGTGGTCGGCGCGGAAGGGACGAGCCTGAAAGGCGCGCTGTCGGGGCAGGACATTCACCTCGCCGGGCGCGATCCGCTGGCCGGTGTTTGCGCCGCTACGGCCGGAACGCCGGGGGGACCGCTCGCCGCACGCCTGGCCGATGCGGTCGAACGCGCGGGCCAAGCCAATCGCCTCCACACCCGCTTCGCCCTGGTCCAGAAACAGGGCAGCGGCAGCGTCGTCATCACTGACGCCGCCCTCGACGCGCGCAGCGGTGCGCGCATCGGCCTTGCGCCCGGCGCGCTGGCGACCCTGGCTTGGCCAGGCAAGGTCGGCGGGCTGGACTGGGCGCTGGACGGCGCGCTGACCACAGATGGCGGCGGCTTGCCCACGGGCGCGCTGCGCCTGAAGCGGCGGCCGGGCGGCGGTTTCGGCGGCGAATTGTTCGTCGATCCTTATGCCGCGGGCGACGCGCGCCTGGCGCTCGACCGGGTGCGCTTCACCGCCGACGCCAACGGCGCGACCCGCTTTTCCACCGCCGTCCGGCTCGACGGTCCCTTGCCCGATGGACGCCTGCGCGGCCTCAGCCTGCCGGTCGAAGGGCGCATGGCCGCCAATGGCGCGCTGACCATCAACCCCGGCTGCGTGCCGGTATCGCTGGTCGAGGCGCGCTACGGCAATTTCGCGCTGGGCCAGACGCGCCAGACGCTGTGCCCGGTCGGCGGCGCGATGTTCGCCACCGGGCCGGGTGGCATCAGCGGCGGCGCGGAAATCCGCAACCTCGCCCTGAATGGACGCAGCGGCGACAGCCCGATGCGCCTGACCGCTGATCAGGCGCGCGTGGCGCTGGGTCGCACCGGCTTCACGCTCGCCAATCCGGCGCTGACGATCGGCCCACAGGACGCGCCGGTGCGCCTAGCCGCCGCGGCGTTGGACGGCGCGCTGACCAAAGACGGGTTCGGCGGCAAGGTGACGGGCGCGGGCGGCCAGATCGGCAGCGTACCGCTGATCGTCGAGCAAGGCGCAGGCGACTGGCGCTTCGCCAAAGGCGCGCTGGCCTTCCGCGCCGCCATGACCGTGCGCGATTCGCAGGCGCCCGCGCGCTTCACCCCGCTCTCGGTCCCCGACTTCGCGCTGACCCTCAAGGACGGTCGCATCGCCGCCACCGGTACGCTCCACGCGCCGCGCAATGGCGCGACCGTCGCCCGCACCGACATCGCCCACGACCTGTCGAGCGGGAAAGGCCATGCCGACCTGATCGTCGCTAACCTCGTCTTCGGCCCCGGCCTCCAGCCGGAGGATGTAACCCCGCTCGCGCTGGGCGTCGTCGCCAATGTGAAGGCGACCGTGGCGGGGCAGGGCCGCATCGACTGGACCGGGTCGGCGGTCACCTCCACCGGCACCTTCCGCACCGACAATGCCAATCTCGCCGCCGCCTTCGGCCCGGTGGAAGGGCTGTCGGGCGAAATCCGCTTCACCGACCTGATCGGCATGGTCACCGCGCCGGGGCAGGAAGCGCGGATCAAGTCGGTCAATCCGGGCGTCGAAGTGCGCGACGGCGTCGTCCGCTACCGGCTGGAGGCGGGGCAGAAGGTACGGATCGAGGGCGGCGGCTGGCCCTTCTCCGGCGGCGAACTCTCGCTGCTGCCCACAACCATGGATTTCAGCGCCGATGTCGATCGCTACCTGACCTTCCGCGTCGTGGGCTTGGACGCGGGCGCCTTCATCCAGGCGATGGAACTGGACAATATCTCCGCCACCGGCACGTTCGACGGCATCATGCCGCTGATCTTCAACGCGCAGGGCGGCCGCGTGGCCGGCGGCGTGCTGGTCGCCCGGCAACAGGGGATGCCGCCGCTCATCATGCCCGAAGGCGTGCTGCCGTCCATCCCCTGCGATCCTGGCCGCCAGTCCGGCGTATTGTCCTATGTCGGCCCGGTATCGAATGAACAGCTTGGCGTGATGGGCAAGATGGCCTTCGACGCGCTCAAGGATTTGCAATATAAATGCCTGACCATCCTAATGGACGGCGCACTGGACGGCGAAATGGTCACCAACGTCGTCTTCAACGGCGTCAATCGCGGCCAGTTGGGCAATATACCCAGCGGCATCAGCCGCAGCTTCATCGGCTTGCCCTTCATCTTCAACGTCCGCGTGTCGGCGCCCTTCCGCGGGTTGCTGGGCACCGCCCAATCCTTCATCGACCCGTCGCAGCTCATTCAGAACAGCATCGGCGACAAGGTGCAGCAGGAGATGAAGGCCAATGGCAATAACGGCCTTGCGGTTCAGCCTGCGGAAAGCGACACTGTGCCAAACGGGGAGCAGAGATGAAAATACAGGCAATCATGACAGCGGCTTTGACCGCTTCCGCGCTGGGGGGCTGCATTCAGGTGAAGGCACCCGACAAGCCCATCGAAATCAACCTGAACGTCAAGGTGCAGCAGGAAGTCGTCGTCAAGCTGCAACGCGACGCGCAGGATCTTATCCAGAATAACCCGGAGTTGTTCCCGCAATGACACGCAAGATATCCATGTTCGCCGCCGGCGCTGTGATTGCGCTGGCCAGCGGCTTCGCCATGACCGCGCCCGCGCGCGCCCAGTCCGGCCCCGTCGCCGCCGCGATGGCGGCCGGCACGGTGGGTGAGCAGGCGGACGGCTATCTCGGCATCGCCGGGACGGTCGGCGCGGATGTGCGCGCCGAAGTCGAATCGATCAACATCAAGCGCCGCGCCGCCTACACCCAGCTTGCGGGCCAGCGCGGCGTGACGGTGCAGGACGTTGCGGCAGCCACCGGCTGCCAGACGCTCAGCAGCCGGGTCAAGCAGGGCCAGGCCTATCGCATCGGCGCCGGTGCCTGGCAAACCAAGGGCGCAGGCGCGATTGCGCTGCCGGGCTATTGCGCGACGGCTGGCTGATCGCCGCGGGTTAGATAATGCAGGAAAGGCGCGGTGGCGATGTCACCGCGCCTTTTTATTGGCGTGCCATCCTCGCTTTAAATAGGATGAGTGACAGCTTTCGTTGGCCGAGTATTTCTTGCCGTTGAAGCTCGAATGGGCGTTGTCCAATGGCAGACGTTAGCCGAACTGGCGGCCATGCAGATATCGCAACACATCGCGAGCGTGCGTGCCCCAATGAAAGAAGTGAAGGCGGAACGACCAATGGGCATCATCCGCTCCCTTATTGTCTGCCAGCCACACCACCTCACGCATATCGAGCGTAATGTCGCCGAGATCATCAATGGCGTCACCCCAACCCGGTATGCCGTCAGGTCCATCTGTTGGGTCTGCGAGCGGATAAAGCCCATAATCCGGGAATCGAGCGCCGACCCTTTGAAATAAAGCAGGGCCACCGTCGCGGGGGGCGTCCAGGTCATCGTCCGAAGGTTCAGCATCGTCGGTAACGTGATATGCGTTAATCAGGCGATCCAAGGCTGCCGTCAGAGTTGCGTCAGTGGGAACCGGACCGTCCCACATGACGGACAAAAACTGCCGGGCCGCGTCAATTGCTGGAGATGTGCGCATCAGCTTGGAATGGCACGAGGTATCGCGGTGTTCAACGATGCTTTTATAACTTGTTGTCCATAAACTGGCCGTCCGTTATCCACCCAACCTCACCACCCATCCCCACGTCATCCCGGCCTTGAGCCGGGATCCCGCTTCTTCTTGAGCCGCTAGAAAAAGCGGGATGCCGGGTCTAGCCCGGCATGACGGGAGGGAAATGTTCCCCCAATGCCCCTCAATCCCGCCCACGCCGCCGCGGCCTAGCCTCCACAATCCCGCGCGCCTGCGTGCAAAAGGGGGCCAGGAAATCATACAACTGCCCGGTCAGCCGATCCGTCACCAGCGTATAGAGCACATATTGCCCGCGTTTCTGTTCTCGCACCACGCCTGCCTCTTTCAGCAACGCTAGATGGCGCGAAATGGACGGCATCGCCATCTCGAAATTGTCGGCGATCTCGCCCACGGTCATCGGTTCCTGCGCCAGATGATGCAGGATGCGGCGGCGCGGTTCGGACGCCAGGGCCTTGAAGATCTTGTCCATTCTTATTTAGCTAAATAGGAAAATGACTAAATGCAAGGGTGCGACCCGGCATAGTCCGAAAGGCCGATTTCCAGGCTTTTGCGCGGGGTTGACACTCCCTCTAACCCTTTCTAGAGGGGCCTCGCCTTGACGGGTGCAGCCGCAAGCGCCATGCCGAACGCCACGGGCTGATATTGCCTGATGGAGACGATGCATGGCGGCGGACACACCCGGACAGGACCCGGCGGGCGAGGACTCGCGGATCGCTTCCCTTGAGGAGCGGATCGCGCAGGCCGAGCAGGTCGAAAAGGTCAGGCAGGGAGCCACGGTGCAGGCGGCGGACGATGGTTCGCGGCTGGGCAACAGGGTTCTGGCAGAACTGATCGGCGGTCTTGTCGGTGGCGCGTTGATCGGCTGGGTTCTCGACCGGCTGCTTGGCACGACGCCTTGGCTCCTGCTCGTCTTCCTCGGTCTTGGGATCGTGGCGGCGTTCAGGAACATCATCAGATTGACGACGACGAAGCCGCCCAAGGAATAAGGCAGCTTCGCTCCTAGTCCGAAGACATTAGGCGTTACAGGGGTCAACGTGGCAGAATCCGGCAAGATCGATCCGATGCACCAATTCGCTATCGAACCCCTGTTCGGTACGGATCATTGGTCGCTGGGCGGCTTCAACATCGCCTTCACCAACAGCGCGCTCTATATGGTGCTTGCCGCCGTGGTGCTGTGGATCTTCGTGATCGGCGGCATGAAGCGCGAACTGGTCCCCGGTCGCTGGCAGATGGCGGTCGAATATATGACTGGCTTCATCAAGAACCTGCTGATTTCCAACGTGGGTGAAGGCGGCAAGAAATATATTCCCTACGTCTTCTCGCTCTTCATGTTCATCCTGCTGGCGAACCTTCTGGGCCTGCTGCCGCTGGGCCTGGTCGGGCTTCACCCCTTCACCTTCACCAGCCACTTCACCGCGACCGGCGTGCTCGCGATCATGAGCTTCTCGATCGTGCTGATCGTCGGCTTCTGGAAGCATGGCCTGCACTTCTTCTCGCTGTTCGTGCCGCACGGCACGCCCCTGGCGATGATCCCGGTCATTTTCCCGATCGAGCTGATCTCGTTCATGGTGCGTCCGTTCAGCCTGGGCCTGCGACTGTTCGTGGCGATGACCGCCGGGCACGTCCTGCTCAAGGTCCTGGCCGGCTTCGTCATCAACAGCTCGAACGCGGGCATCGGCTACGGCCTGACCGTCGGCAGCGCCAGCTTCGTCCTGATGATCGGCATCAGCGCGCTGGAAATGCTGGTCGCGGTCATCCAGGCCTATGTGTTCGCGCTGCTGACCTCGGTCTATCTCAACGATGCCGAGAACCTGCACTAAGTTTTACCTGATTTCCTAAACAATACCATTATTCTAACGAAGGAGTTTACGACATGGACGCAGAAGCCGCAAAGCTGCTCGGTGCTGGCCTGGCCGCCATCGGTGCGGGCATCGCCGCCCTCGGTGTGGGCAACGTGTTCAGCGCATTCCTCGAAGGCGCGCTGCGCAATCCGGGTGCCGCTGACGGCCAGCAGGGTCGCCTGTTCATCGGTTTCGCCGCGGCGGAACTTCTGGGTCTGCTGGCGTTCGTGATCGCCATGATCCTGGTGTTCGTGGCCTAACCCACGAAATAAGGAGCGGGCAGGGCGGCGTCGTGCCATAGCCTGCCCGCTCCCCCTTATTTGACCGCCCTCTGACCGGACGGACCGTAAAATGCCTCAAATCGCGCAAATCGCCGATACCTACTCCAGCCAGATTTTCTGGTTGCTGCTGACCTTCGGCCTCGTCTTCTTCGTCATCGGCCTTGGCATGGTGCCCAAGGTGCAGGGCACGGCGGACGCGCGCGACGCGAAGATCAGTGGCGATCTGGATGCGGCCAAGGCCGCCTTCGCCCGCGCTGATGAAGCGGAAGCGGACTATCGCGTCCGCGACGCCGGCAACCGCGCGGCCGCCCAGGCGACTCTGGCCAAGGCCAAGAGCGACGCCACCAAGGCGACCGAAGTGAAGCTGGCCGCCGCCGATGCGGTGGTCGCTGAAAAGATCGTCGCCGCCGAAGCCCGTATCAAGGGTGCCAGCGACGCCGCGATGGCAGAAATCGAAACCGTCGCCGCTGATGCGGCGCGCGACATGGTGGCGCGCATCTCCGGCGTGGAAGCGTCGGACGAAGCCGCCCGTAACGCAGTAAAGGCGGCACTGGCCCATGGCTGAGGCAGCATCCCATAGCGCATCGGAGGTTCCGCATTTGAACCAGGCGATCCACAGCGAAGGCATGGAACCGGTCGGCACCGTCGCTCATGAAGGCGTCGTCCCCCACACCGATCCCCAAGCGGTCGGCATGGACGCGACAGCCTGGGTCAGCCTGGCGATGCTGGCGTTCATAATCATTCTGCTGATCAAGAAGGTGCCTGCCCTAATCGGCGGCGCGCTGGACGGCCGGATCGCCCAGATCAAGGAGCAACTGGCCGAAGCGTCGCGCCTGCGCGCGGAAGCAGAAGCGCTCAAGGGCGAATATGAAGCCAAGCTGGCCGCCGCGGCCGGTGAAGCCGACGCCATGCGCAAGGCGGCCGAGCATGAAGCCGAAGGGCTGATCGCCGACGCGAGGGTCAATGCCGAAGACCTGGTCTCCCGTCGTCAGAAGATGGCGGAAGACAAGATCGGCGCCGCCGAACGCGCCGCCATCGCCGGCATCCGCGCCAAGGCCGTGAACGCGGCCACCGCCGCCGCCGCGGTGCTGATCGCGCAGGGCCATGACGCCGTTGCTGATAAAGCGCTGGTCGATAGCGCCATTGGCGGGCTCGGCACGATCAACTGATCCGTCTGCAAGGACGAAGTAAAAAGGGCCGGTGCGGTAACGCGCCGGCCCTTTTTCTTGTTGATCGACGCTTAGTATCGTCATTGCGGGCGCAGCGAGGCAATCCAATGTCGCGCCGATGGATTGCTTCGCTGCACTCGCAACGATGAGATGTCATCGATCTAGCGTTGGATGAGCGGACGGCCTTTCGCAAAGCCGCCTTGCCTCACGGCGCCAGCGTGGCGCTATCGATGACAAAACGATATTTGACGTCGCTCTTCTGCATCCGCGCATAGGCCGTCTCGATATCCTGGATCGCGATCATCTCGATCTCCGACGTAATGCCCTTCTCCGCGCAGAAATCGAGCATTTCCTGCGTTTCCGCGATACCGCCGATCAGCGACCCCGCGATCGCCTTCCGCCCAAAGATCAGCGCCCCGACGCTGGGGGATGGGTGGGGATGCTCAGGCACCCCGACCAGCGTCAACGTGCCGTCTCGCTTCAACAGTGCGGTGAAGGCGTCCAGATCATGGCTGGCCGCGACCGTGTTCAGGATAAAATCGAAGCTGCCCACATGCGCCGCCATCTCATCCGCGTTGCGCGACACGATCACCTCGTCCGCGCCCAGCGCCAGGGCGTCCTGACGTTTGCCTTCCGACGTCGTGAAGGCGACGACATGCGCGCCCAGCGCATGGGCCAGCTTGACGCCCATATGGCCGAGGCCACCGATGCCGACGATCCCGACCTTCATGCCGGGGCCGACCTTCCAGTGGCGCAGCGGCGACCAGGTGGTGATTCCCGCGCATAGCAGCGGCGCTACCGCCGCCAGTTGCTCCGGTGCATGGCTGATCTTCAGGACGAAATCATCCTTGACCGTGATGCTCTGCGAATAACCGCCCAGCGTATGGCCGGGGGCATCTGCGGTCGGGCCATTATAGGTGCCGACGAAACCCGTCTCGCAATATTGCTCCAGCCCCTCGTCGCACGACGCGCAGGACTGGCAACTGTCGACCATGCAGCCAACGCCGACCGTATCGCCGACCTTGAACTTGTCCACATGGTCGCCGACGGCGGTGACGTGGCCGACAATCTCATGGCCGGGGACGCAGGGATACAGCGTGCCGTCCCATTCGGACCGGACCTGGTGCAGGTCGGAATGGCACACGCCACAATAGGCGATGGCGATCTGCACGTCATGCGCGCCGACCGGGCGGCGTTCGATGGTGATGGCTTCCAACGGCTTGTCGGCCGCATAAGCGCCATAGGCTTTTACGCTCATTGGGTGGTCCCTCTGATGCTGATGGTTGTAGGTATGTGGATAGGCCGCAGTCTTTTGTACGGTTCGGTATAGATAGGCCTTGGCCGCCGCCTATCAACCCCGGCCATTGCCAAAGAAGCCGCGCACGCTATCTCTGCCCGCATGTCCGGCCCCCAATCCCCCGATCGTTTCAACGAAGACAAGGCAAGCTTCACCGTCACCGGCAGCCAGCCGGATATCGACCTGGGCGTGGAGGCGATCCGCACCACGCTCAAGACGCTGCCGATCCGCCCCGGCGTCTATCGGATGCATGATGCGCGCGGCGACGTGCTTTATGTGGGGAAGGCGCGGGCGCTCAAGAATCGCGTCGCCAACTATACCCAGGTCGACCGCCTGCCGCGCCGGCTCCAGCGCATGGTGGCCCAGACGCGGAGCATGACCATCGTCACCACCAACAGCGAAGCCGAAGCGCTGCTGCTGGAGGCGCAACTGATCAAGCGCTACCGCCCGCCCTACAATGTCCTGCTGCGCGACGATAAAAGCTTCCCCTTCATCCTGCTACGCGAGGATCATGCCTTCCCCCGCGTCCAGAAGCATCGCGGCGCGCGCAAGGCGAAGGGGCGCTATTACGGCCCCTTCGCCAGCGCCGGATCGGTCACGCGCACCATCAACGCGCTGCAAAAACTGTTTCTGCTACGCTCCTGCACCGACAGTTTCTTCGCCAACCGTTCGCGCCCCTGCCTCCTCTATCAAATCAAGCGCTGCTCGGCTCCCTGCGTCGACCGGATCGACGCGGCGGGCTATGCCGAACTGGTCAACGACGCGCAGGATTTCCTGGGCGGCAAATCGACCGCCGTGCAGAAGAAACTCGGCGTCGCGATGGAGCAGGCGGCGGAATCGCTCGATTTCGAGCAGGCCGCCGTCATCCGCGACCGGCTGAAGGCGCTGACCTTCATCCAGGGCAGTCAGGCGATCAACGCCGAAGGGCTTGGCGATGCCGACATCTTCGCGCTGGCGGCGAAGGGCGGGGCGATGTGCATCCAGGCCTTCTTCATCCGCGGCGGCCAGAATTGGGGCCATCGCAGTTTCTTCCCCGTCCACACCGCCGACGTGGCGGAGGATGAGGTGCTGGAAAGCTTCATGGCGCAATTTTACGAGGAAGTGCCGCCGCCCCGCCTGATCCTGGCCGATCGCCAGCCGGCCGAATGCGAACTGATGGTGCTGGCGCTCAGCGAACGGGCCGGGGGCAAGGTCCGCATCGAAGTGCCCCAGCGCGGCGACCGCACCCGCCTCATCAAACAGGCGCAGCGCAACGCGGTGGAGGCGCTCGACCGGCGGCTGGCGGAAACGACCAGCCAGGGCAAGATTCTCGACGAACTGGTCGAGGTGTTCGGGCTGGAGGGCGTGCCCGACCGCATCGAAATCTACGACAACAGCCATATCCAGGGCGCCCATGCGCTGGGCGCGATGGTGGTCGCGGGGCCGGAGGGGTTCCGCAAGAACGCCTATCGCAAGTTCAACATGAAGAACCCGCAGATCAGCAACGACGATTTCGCGATGATGCGCGAAATGTTCGAACGGCGTTTCGGGCGCGCGCAAAAGGAAGATCCGGACCGCGATAGCGGCGAATGGCCCGACCTGGTGTTGATCGACGGCGGCAAGGGACAGCTATCGGCCGCCCGCAATATGCTGGAGGAAATGGGCATAGAGGATGTCACCATGATCGGCGTCGCCAAGGGGCCGCATCATGGCCGCGACGGCCGCGAAGTCTTTCACATGCTCGATGGGCGGGAAATCAATTTCCCCGTCAACCACCCGGTCCTTTTCTACCTGCAAAGGCTTCGCGACGAAGCCCATCGCTTCGCCATCGGCGCCCACCGCGCCAAGCGCAGCAAGGCGATCACCGTGTCGTCGCTGGACGAGGTGCCCGGCATCGGCCCGGCGCGCAAGAAGGCGCTGCTCATGCATTTCGGCACCGCCCGCGCCGTCCGCGACGCCGCGCTGGACGATCTGGCCAGAGCGCCCGGCGTGTCGAAGGCGGTGGCGCAACAGGTCTATGATTATTTTCACGGCTGATCGCGGGATGGCCTGACGAAATCGCGCATTAATCATGCCGGGAAAGCAGGCTTTAAGCCGGTGCGGCTAATGCCGCGGCGTTCGATGGAGAAACGCCGATGCGCCACCGCCTGTTGTGCCTGCTGTTCGCCCTGTCCTGCGCGTCGACCGTTCAGGCGCGGCATGTCAAGCCAATCCAGCCGTTGAGCCTGGTCGCTGGCCAGCCCGTCCGCGTCACTGGCATGGACCTGAACTTCGCGCCGCAAATCCTCGCCGAACTGGGCGAAAGCGATGCCAAGGCGGCCCGTAAGCGCGTGGAGGCGGGCCTGCCCCCGCTCGATTCCGCCAGCTACCCCACCGGACCGCTCGACGGCGCGCGCTACGCCACCATGCCGTTCAAACAAATGTTCCCGCTCGTCATCCGCGACGTGACCCGCGACTGGAGACTGGACAGCGGCACCCCCGTCATCCTGCGGATCACGCTGGACCGCCTGCAAACCGCCAATGCGGCGATGGCCATATTGATCGCGGGCAGTTCCGACATATTGGAAGGCAATGTGGACGTGATCGATGCGACCCACGGCGGCTCGCTGGGGTCGTTCCGGGTAGAGGTGCAGAACAGCCATGGCGGGTGGGGCGGCATGCTGATCCGCGGCGGCGGCATCCGCGAAAAACTCGCCGAGGAATTCGGACTGGAACTGTCGCGCTATATCGCCGGGCGGAAAAAGAAGGACGGCTGACCGGATCGATCATCGCCCCTCGCGCGCTTGTTCGACAACAATCTGCACGAGGACATCCATCAATGATGAAAAGCATCAACCCCGCCACCGGAGAAGAGATCGCCACCCACGACCCATTGACCCAGGCCCAGATCGACGCCGCGCTCGACCAAGCGACCGCGACCTTTTCGACATGGCGGACCACCCCCATAGCAGAGCGCACCGCGCTCCTCACCGCCTTGGCCGACGCCTATCACGACCATCGCGACCGGCTCGCCCGCATGGCGACGCTGGAAATGGGCAAGACGCTGAAATCCGCGCTGGCGGAGGTGGACAAATGCGTCGCCGCCTTCCGCCATTATGCGCAATCTGGCCCGGCCATGCTGGAGGGCGGCAGCATCCCGCTCGCCGCCGGGGGCAAGGCCGATTATGTCTGGCTGCCGATCGGCCCGGTGCTGGCGGTGATGCCGTGGAATTTCCCCTATTGGCAGGTCGTCCGCTTCCTCGCGCCCTGCATCCTCGCCGGCAATGTCGGCCTGCTCAAGCATGCCAGCAATGTGCAGGGCGTCGCCGCGCTGATGCAGGAGATGATGGCCGTAGCGGACGCGCCCGAAGGCCTGTTCCAGAATCTGCCGATCCGATCGGACACTGTCGCGGCGATCATAGCCGACGATCGCGTTGCCGCCGTCACCCTGACCGGCAGCGAGGGTGCCGGCCGCGCCGTAGCGGAACAGGCGGGCAGGGCGCTCAAGAAGGTGGTGCTGGAACTGGGCGGTGCCGACCCGTTCATCGTCATGCCCTCGGCCGATCTCGATGCGGCGGTCAAGCAGGCGGTGACGGCGCGGGTCCAGAATAGCGGCCAATCCTGCATCTGCGGCAAGCGGATGATCGTCCATGCCGACATTTACGACGCCTTCCTCGATCGCTTCTCGGCCGCTATGGCGGCGGTCAAGGCGGGTGATCCGTTCGACCCCGCCACCGACATGGGACCGCTTTCCAGTGAGGAACAGCGCCGCACCGTGCAGGAACAGATCTGGAAGATGCAGGCGGCGGGCGCGACCCTGATCGGTGGCGAAGCGCTCCCCGGTCCCGGTGCCTATATGACCGCCGGCATATTGACCGACGTGCCGACCGATCCCGCGCTGATGGGGGAGGAGATTTTCGGCCCCATCGCCATGCTGTTCAAGGCGGCCGACATCGATGACGCGATCGCCATCGCCAACACCATCCCCTTCGGCCTCGGCTCGTCAGTCTGGACGACGGACGAGGCGGAGGAGGCGCGCTTCGTCCGCGATGTGCAGGCGGGCATGACGGCGGTGAACCAGATGCTCGCTTCTGCTCCCGAAGCCCCCTTCGGCGGCGTCAAACGCTCCGGCCACGGGCGCGAACTCGGTCCGTTCGGCCTGCATGAATTCATGAATCTGAAGAGCGTCTACAGGGCAGGGTGAAGGGCGAACCGCTTTCCTATAGCAATGCTTGCCCGTACAGACAGGCGCCATGCCCAGCCTGACCACCACCGCCATCGTCTGTTCCGTGCGCCATCATGGCGAACATGGGGCGATCGCGCGATTGTTGACGCCCGATCATGGCCTGCTGCCCGGCTATGTCCGCGGCGGGCGGTCGCGGGCGATGCGCCCGGTGCTGCTGCCCGGCAATATCGTGAAGGCAGATTTCCGCGCTCGTACGGAGGATCAACTGGCCGGACTGACGGTGGAACTGGCGCAGAGCCGCGCGCCGCTGCTGGCCGAACCGCTACCCGCCGTGGCGATCGACTGGAGCTGCGCCCTGACGGCCGCATCCCTGCCCGAAGGCACGCCCTATCCCGCCCTGCATCAGGCGCTGGACGGTGTGCTGAGCGCGGTGGAGGCGGCCCCGGCGGCCCGCGGCTGGGCGGTTGCGCTGGTGCGCTACGAATTGCTGCTGCTGGCGGAACTGGGCTTTGGCCTCGACCTGACGCGCTGCGCGGTAGAAGGGGAAGCGAACGACCTCGCCTATGTCAGCCCCCGCAGCGCTGCCGCGGTCAGCCGCGCCGCGGCGGTCGGCTACGAAGCCCGCCTGTTGCCGCTGCCCCCCTTCCTGATCGAAGGCGGCATGGGCGATTGGACGCAGATACTGGACGGGCTGCGCCTTACCGGCTTCTTCCTCGAACGCTCGATCCTGATCGATCGGCGCGCCGAAATCCTCGCGGCGCGCGAACGACTGGTCGACCGGCTGAAAAGGGCGGTTGCGTGAAACCTCCTGTCTCCATAAGGGGCAGCCACGCAATATAAGGAGTCTCGCCATGTTGATCGCCCTGTTCCCCGGAGACGGCATCGGTCCCGAAATCGTGGCGCAGGCCGTCCGCGTGCTCGACGCGCTGGCGATCCCCGGCCTCACTTATGAAGACGGACTGGTCGGCGGCGCGGCCTATAAGGCGGTCGGCCATCCGCTGCCGCCCGAAACGCTGGAGATAGCGCGCCGTGCCGACGCCATCCTGTTCGGCGCGGTCGGCGATCCTGATTGCGACGCGCTGGAACGGCACCTGCGGCCCGAACAGGCGATTTTGGGCCTGCGCAAGGCACTGGGCCTTTTCTCCAACCTCCGCCCGGCGAAGGTTTTTCCCGAACTGGCCAATGAATCCGCGCTGCGCCCCGAAGTCGCCAGTGCGATCGACCTGCTGATCGTCCGCGAAACCAATGGCGACGTCTATTTCGGCGAAAAGGGCTTCCGTACCACCGCCGACGGCCTGCGCGAAGGCTATGACGTCATGTCGTACAACGAAGCCGAAGTGCGCCGCATCGCCCATGCCGGTTTCCAGGCCGCCCGCGCGCGCCGCGGCAAGCTTTGCTCGGTGGACAAGGCCAATGTGCTGGAAACCAGCCAATTGTGGCGCGACGTGGTGATCGAAGTGTCCGCCGACTATCCCGACGTCGCATTGAGCCACATGTATGTGGACAATGCGGCGATGCAGTTGGTCCGCAACCCCGGCCAGTTCGACGTCATCGTCACCGGCAATCTGTTCGGCGATATCCTCTCGGATCAGGCAAGCATGTGCGTCGGCTCCATCGGGATGCTGGCGTCGGCCACGCTCAACGGCAGCGGCCAGGGCCTTTATGAGCCGATCCATGGTTCCGCGCCCGACATCGTCGGCACGGGCAAGGCCAATCCGCTGGCGACAATATTGTCCGCCGCGATGATGCTGCGCTATTCGCTCAACCTACCCGAACAGGCCGACCGGATCGAAACCGCGGTGGCGAAAGCGCTGGCCAATGGGGCGCGCTCGCCCGACCTGGGCGGCATGATGACGACGGTGGAAATGGGCGACGCGGTTCTGGCGGTCCTCTGACCGCTCGCCGCGTGAGGAGGGAAGCGCCGCGCCGCCCGAATGGATTGGCACCGGACCGGTCGGAAAGGGCCAGTTGCGGGGCCAGTCACGCAGCCGTTTATGGGGCCAATTGCGCGTTATCGGTCCTGTCCTACACCCTGCATAGCCATTAGGGAGACGGGATGAACGATTTCTCCCTGTCCAGTCTCCGCGCCGCCGCCGACATGGTCCATGCCCAGGTGCCACCGACGCCCCAATATGCCTGGCCGTTGCTGGGCCAGCGGTCCGGTTGCGACCTGTGGGTCAAGCATGAAAATCACACCCCCACCGGCGCGTTCAAGGCGCGGGGCGCGATCACCTATATCGACTGGCTGCGGCGCACCCACCCGGAGGTGAAGGGCATCATCACCGCCACCCGCGGCAATCATGGCCAGGCGCAGGTCCGCGCCGCCACCGCCGCCGGCATCGCCGCCACCATCGTCGTGCCGCATGGCAATGCGCTGGAAAAGAACGCCGCGATGCGCGCGTTCGGCGCGACCCTGATCGAACATGGCCATGATTTCGACAGTGCAAAGGCGGAAGCGATCCGCCTGTCCGCGGAGCAAGGCCTGTTCATGGTCCCGGCCTATCATGACGAACTGGTCCGCGGCGTCGCCAGCTATGGGTTGGAACTGTTCGATGCGGTGCCCGACCTAGACACCGTCTATGTCCCGGTCGGCTGCGGATCGGGCCTGTGCGGTACGATCGCCGCGCGCGACGCGCTGGGCCTCAAGACCAAGGTCGTCGGCGTCGTGTCCGCCCATGTCGACGCGGCCAAGCGCAGCTTCGAAGCAGGTCGGCTCCTATCCAGCCCGACCGCGTATACTTTTGCCGATGGCGTCGCCGTCTGCACTCCGGTTCAGGCGGCGCTCGACTATTTCGGGCCGCGCGCCGACCGATTCGTCGGCGTCACCGATGATGAAGTGGCGCAGGCGATCCGCATCTACTGGCAGGACACGCATAATCTGGCCGAAGGGGCAGGGGCCGTCGCGCTCGCGGCTGCGCTTCAGGAAAAGGACCGAATGCGCGGCAAGAAGGTTGCGGTTATCCTGTCGGGCGGTAATGGCGACATGAGCCAGATGGCTGAGATATTGCGCGGCGCCACGCCGCAAGTGACGATGGACATGCGGAAAGCGATATGAAGCGGAAAAGCGGTCAGAACCCTGAAATCACCAAGAACTGGAAGCCTGCGACGCTGGCGATCCGGGGCGGCACGGCGCGTAGCGAATATGGCGAGACGTCCGAAGCGCTGTTCCTGACCAGCGGCTATAGCTATGACCGGGCCGAAGATGCTGCGGCGCGCTTCGCCGGCGAGCAGGTCGGCATGACCTATTCGCGCCTCCAGAACCCGACCGTGGAGATGCTGGAACAGCGTATCGCCCTGCTCGAAGGGGCGGAGGCGTGCCGCGCGACCGCCACCGGCATGGCGGCGATGACCGCCGCGCTGCTGTGCCAATTGTCGGCGGGCGATCATGTCGTGGGCGCCAAGGCCGCCTTTGGCTCATGCCGCTGGCTGACTGACACGCTGTTGCCCAAATTCGGGATCGAGACGACGACGATCGACGGCAGCGATACCGCGGCCTGGGAAGCGGCGATCCGGCCCAATACCAAGGTATTTTTCTTCGAAACCCCCGCCAATCCGACGATGGACATCGTTGACCTCGCGGCGGTGTGCGCCATTGCAAAGGCGCATGGCATCACCAGCGTCGTGGACAACGCCTTCGCCACGCCCGCCTTGCAGCGGCCGATGGACTTCGGCGCGGACGTCGTCGCCTATAGCGCGACCAAGATGATGGACGGGCAGGGCCGTGTGCTGGCCGGCGCCATTTGCGGCACGCGCGACTGGATCGACAATGTCCTGCTGCCTTTCCACCGCAATACCGGGCCAACGCTGGCCGCGTTCAACGCCTGGGTAGTCCTCAAGGGGCTGGAGACGCTCGACCTGCGCATCCGCCGCCAAAGCGAAAATGCGCTGAAAGTCGCCGCGTTCCTCGAAGGCCGCGTCGCCAAGGTGCTCTATCCCGGCCTGCCAAGCCATCCCCAGCATGCGCTCGCCATGCGCCAGATGGCCATGGCCGGCCCGATCTTCTCGCTTTATGTCGGCGGTGCCCGGGCGGAGGCGCATGGCCTGCTCAACGGCCTGGAACTGGTCGATATCAGCAATAACATCGGCGATTCGCGCTCGCTCATGACCCATCCCGCCTCCACCACCCATTTCGGCATGGCCGAAGCGGCGCGGCTGGAAGTCGGCATCACCGAGGACATGCTGCGCCTCAACGTCGGTCTGGAGGATGCGGACGACGTGATCGCCGACCTTGATCAGGCGCTGCGGTCGATAGGGCGTTGACGGATGAGGGGGTTAGGGCGCATTTCTGAGAGGTGAACGCACTTTTCCCCTTCCACGCCACCACGCGGGACATCATCGTCCATGTCGCGGTCACCTTCCTGCCCGAACAGTCGGAGCCGGATCGGGGCCGCTGGTTCTGGGCCTATCATATCCGCATCGAAAATCAGGGCGACCAGCCGGTGCAACTCCTGACCCGCCACTGGATCATCACCGATGGGCGCGGCGCGCAGCATATGGTCGATGGCGACGGTGTGGTCGGAGAACAGCCGGTGGTGCAGCCGGGGAAAAGCTATGATTATGTATCGGGTTGCCCTCTCAATACGCCGACCGGGTCGATGAAGGGCAGCTATCGGATGATCGGCGTTGGTGGCGAGACGTTCGATGTCGCGATCCCCCATTTCGCCCTGATCGCGCCCGCGGTGGCCGAATGAAGCGGACCCATTTGCCGCTCAACGGCCTGCGCGTGCTGGATGCGGCCGCCCGGCACCTGTCCTTCACCCGCGCCGCGGACGAACTGGCGGTAACACCGGCCGCCGTGGGGCAGCAGATTCGCGCGCTGGAGGATATGCTGGGCGTCGTCCTGTTCCGCCGCACGCCCAAGGGGCTGGAACTGACGCCGGAAACGGAAGGCGGCCTCGATGCGTTGCGCGCCGGCTTCCTGGAGTTCGAGGAAGCCGTGCGGGCGATGCAGGCGGGCCAGTCCAGCCATGCGCTGACCATCGCTGCCCCACGCGACATCACCGGTAAATGGCTTCAGCCGCGCCTGGCCGCCTATGCCGCCGGCCAGTCCGACCTGACCTTCCAGTTGATCGCCGCGGACGAAGCGCTCGACTTCACCGAAGCCAATCTCGACATCGCGATACGGCTGGCCGATGGAGCGGGCGAGCATGAAGGCGTGAAGATCGGCGAAGCCGCCTATGTCACGGTCGAGGCGGCGGCGGGTGGCCCCGATCATCGCATCGACTGGCCCGGTTGCCCGGCAGGCGACAAGCCCGCAATCATCCGTGTCGCCGACGGTGGCCTGGCGATCGAGGCGGCGATCAGCGGCTTTGGCCGTGCCCGCGTGCCGCTGCTGCTAGCGCAGGCGGATCTGGCGGCGGGCCGGGTGCGACAGGTGGGCGACACGACGCCGACGCTGCTGGCTTACTGGCTGATCGCGCCGCTGCCCCAGTGGCGACAGAAAAAGGTCAAGGCGCTGGTCGAAGCGCTGACGGCTTAAGTCGCTTCAATCGAGTTGCTGATGTTTCACGTAAATTATGACGCCCGAACCAATTGCCTGACGATGAAGGTCGAAGGTTTCTGGAAGCCGGAAAACGTGGTCGCCCTCGCCAAGGAGGTGGGATTGAAGGCCAATCAAGCCAGGGCGATCCGGGACGATTTCAACGTCATCGTCGAATCTTTCGATTTCCCGGTGCAGGCGAACGACGTCGCCGATCTGCTCGCCGGCATCATGCGCGGCGGCATGACGCTGACCAGAGGACGAACGGCGGTGGTCGTCGGCAGCCAATTGAACAGGGCGCAAGCGGAACGAACCCCAGGGTGCGGGTGTTCCTGATCATGGAAGAGGCGCAGGCCTGGTTGGCAGAAGAGTATGATCCCGCGTCGGCAGAGAGGCCAAACCCTATTCCGCCAGCAAGTTAAGCACCCTCGTCATCAGCGCCACCAGCTTTGGTTCGTCCAGCCGGGCGGCGGGGTTGTTCCAGCTGGCGCTGATCGCATACCAGCGGCCATTGCGCGCCTGCGCCAGCATGTTCATCGCCATTACGCCGGGTTCGCTGCCGCCCTTATAGCCCAGATAGGCCCAGCGCTTGGCGTCGGCCGGCGCGATACCCGGATTGACCGCTAGGATGGCGCGGGCATCGCCGCCATGCAGGCGTAGCCAGTCGAGCAGGCCGACCATGTCTTTTGACGACGCGAACCATTCGATGCTGTCGATGGCGGTCGGGACTTCGGCGACGCTACCTACATCCACCTTGTCGGCAGTGAGGCGAGGTGCTGCATCGCGCAGCAGCAGGCGACGGTCGGCGAGCGATCCCGCTTCGTAGCGTTGGCGCAGGTCGGCATTGGCGGGCATTTTGAGCGCGAAGGCTTCGGCGGTGCTGAGGATCGGCAGCGCTTTGGCCGCATCGGCATGGCCGGTCGTCGCCATCATGGCGTCCACCCGATCCCGTCCCAACGCCGCTAACAACGTGTCGCTGGCGCTATTGTCGCTTTCGGCGATCATCGCCGTCGCCAGACTGTGCAGCGTCATCGGTGCGCGGTCGGGCCAAGTCATCAGTCGCCCAGAAAAGCTTTTCGGGCCGAGGGGGATGACGTCGCTCCAGCGCCGCTCCCGCGCCGCCGCTGCGCGCCCCAGTTCGGCGAGGATATAGAGTTTGAAGCTGGAGCCGGTCGCCATCTGCACGTCGGCGCGGTGAGCGCGCAGCCATTGGGGGCCGGAATCGGTCAGCTGCGCGATGGCAAAGCCGGTCGCGCCCGGCAGGTCGGCGATATCGGCCATGACCTTGTCCAGGCTGTCATTGGCGGTGCGAGCGCCCACGATATGCACGCCGACGACCATATGGGGCGCTTGCGGCGCGACTACCAAGGTAAAACCCACGGTGGCGCGCTCATAACGGATTTCGACTTGGCCTGCGGTGGCGCTGTCGGTGCGCACTGCGCCGAGCGCCAGCGGTTCGCCATGCTGGGCGCGCAGGTCAGCGGCGATCGCGCGCCAGCGATCGACGGGCACGGCGTCGAGAAAGAGGCTGGAGAAATAGGCCTCCTCGCCGCCGGGCGCGCTGAGGATGCGGAGCAATTGTTCGGCGCGCGCCTGATAGGCGGGGTTGGAGGCGGCGCGGGAAGATGCGGGGAAAAGGGACATGGTCAGCAACGATAGCAGGACAACCAGCCAAGCGCAGCGTGTTCGCTTCGGGCGTGCCGCCCTCATCCTCACGCGTCGATCGCTTCCTCGTCGACCGCGGCCGCATTTTCCTGAATGAAGGCGAAGCGATGGGCGGGGTTGGAGCCCATCAGCCGATCGACCAGATCGCGCACCTGCGCCCGGTCCTCGACATCGTCGGGCAGGGTGATGCGGATCAGCATCCGGGTCTTGGGGTCCATGGTCGTTTCGCGCAACTGCATCGGGTTCATTTCTCCCAGCCCCTTGAAACGGCTGACTTCCACCTTCTTGCCCTTGAACTCCTTCGCCATCAGCGCTTCGCGATGAGCATCATCCTTGGCGTATAGGCTCTTGCCGCCCGACACGATCCGATAGAGCGGCGGTTGCGCCAGATAGAGATGCCCGCGCCGCACCAGTTCGGGCATTTCCTGAAAAAAGAAGGTCATCAATAGCGTCGCGATATGCGCGCCATCCACGTCAGCGTCGGTCATGATGACGATGCGTTCGTAGCGCAGATGGTCCGGGTTACAATCCTTGCGCGTGCCGCAGCCCAGTGCCAGGATCATGTCGGCAATTTCCTGATTGGCCAGGATCTTGGCATTATTGGCCGACGCGACATTCAATATCTTCCCGCGCAGGGGCAGGATCGCCTGGGTCTTGCGGTCGCGCGCCTGCTTGGCCGAACCGCCGGCCGAATCGCCTTCGACCAGAAAGATTTCAGCGCCTTCCGGGTCATCGTTCGAACAATCCGTCAGCTTGCCGGGCAGGCGCAGCTTCCGGCTGTTGGTCGCGGTCTTGCGCTTGACCTCCTTCTCCTGCTTGCGCTTCAGGCGCTCGTCCATCCGGTCGAGCACATAGGCGAGCAGCGCTTTGCCGCGATCCATATGGTCGGTCAGATAATGGTCGAAATGGTCGCGCACCGCATTTTCCACCAGTCGTGCCGCATCGGGGCTGGTCAGCCGGTCCTTGGTCTGGCTCTGGAACTGGGGATCGCGGATGAAAACGGACAGCATGATTTCCGATGACGTCATGATGTCGTCGGCGGTGATATCCTTACCCTTCTTCTGCCCGATCAACTCGGCAAAGGCGCGGATGCCCTTGACCAGCGCGGTGCGCAGGCCTGCTTCATGGGTGCCGCCATCGGGGGTCGGGATGGTGTTGCAATACCAGCTATAGCTGCCATCCGACCAGAGCGGCCAGGCGACCGCCCATTCAACGCGGCCTGCGGTGCCAGGGAAATCCTGATTGCCCGAAAAAAAGACGCTGGTCGCGCAGTCGCGGTCGCCCACCTGCTCCTTCAGATGGTCAGCCAGCCCGCCGGGAAACTGGAACACTGCTTCGGCAGGGGTATCATCGCTGATCAGCGAGGGATCGCATTTCCAGCGGATTTCGACGCCCGCGAACAGATAGGCTTTTGAACGGGCCAGGCGATGCAGTCGGGCCGGCTTGAACTTCTGCTCGCCGAAAATCTCGGTGTCTGGGACGAAGCTGACCAAAGTGCCGCGCCGGTTGGGCGCCGCGCCGACTTTTTCCAGCGTCGTGACGGGCAAGCCACGCGAAAATTTCTGCCGGAACAGTTCCTTGTTCCGTGCCACCTCGACCACCGTGTCGGTCGACAGCGCATTGACCACGGAAATGCCCACGCCATGCAAGCCACCCGAGGTGGCGTAAGCCTTCCCCTCGAATTTGCCGCCCGAATGGAGCGTGGTCATGATGACCTCCAGCGCCGACTTGCCGGGGAATTTGGGATGCGCATCGACCGGAATGCCGCGACCATTGTCAGTGATGGTCAATTTGTTGCCGGCCTCCAGCGTCACCTCGATCCGGGTAGCGTGACCGGCCACGGCTTCGTCCATGCTGTTGTCCAGCACTTCGGACGCCAGGTGATGCAGCGCGCGCTCGTCGGTGCCGCCAATATACATGCCGGGGCGACGACGGACCGGCTCCAGTCCCTCCAGCACCTCGATGGTGGAGGCATCATATTGCGGTGTGGCGGAGGTGTTGGCGGCGAACAGATCTTCGGACATGCCACAAGCTATAAGCGCGCGCGCGGCGGGCGCAAGCGCGGAGCCATGTCGGGACAGAAACGATATGTCACAAAGGGCAATGCAACAAAAATCCAATGTCAGTCGTTAGCGGCGGGAATGCGGAGATGGGCTCTCCGCATAAGGAGGAGACATTATCTTGAAGCTCACATTAATCGCGCCGCTGGGCGCCGCGCTCGCATTTGCTATTGGCGCTCCCGCCATGGCGCAGGACAGTGGTGCCGTCGATTGGACTGGCCCTTATATTGGGGGATCGTTCGGCTACAACTGGCAGAAAAGCGATCAAGGCGAACATCTGCGTTTCGATACCGACGCCGATGGCGACTATAATGATGTTATCCGCACCACGACCGGTGCCAATGCCTTTTCGCCGGGCACTTGTGGCGGTGCCGCACGCGGGTCAACCCCGGTTGCTGGCTGCGACGATGACAAGGATGCGATCGGTTGGATGGGCCATGTCGGCTATGACCGGCAGTTCGGCAGCATCGTTGCGGGCGTCGTCGCCGAAGCGGGCAAGGCCTATATCAGCGACAGCGTGACCGAATATTCGACCACGCCGGCTTTCTACACCATGACCCGGCGCATCAATTATAACGCTAACCTGCGCGCTCGCCTGGGTTACACCACCCCCGGCGGCATCATGCCCTACATCACCGGCGGTCTTGCCTATGCGAAGGTTAAGAACAGCTTCGCCACCAGCAACGGCGCCAACAGCTTCACGCAATTCGACCGTAAGGAAGATGCGTGGGGCTACACGATGGGCGGCGGCATTGAAGCCAAGGTATCGGATAATTTCTCGGTCGGCGCACGCTATCTGTGGACCCGCTATAATGTCGGCGACTATCGCGTCGATGTCGGCGCAGGCACGGCACCGGCGACCAATCCGTTCCGCATCACCCCGTCGGGCGGCGCCAGCATCAACCGTGGCGACAAGTTCGACACCCAGAGCGTGATGGTAACCACCAGCTTCCGCTTCTGATTGCAGCGACTACGAAAAAGGCCCGGTTTCCATATGGAAACCGGGCCTTTTTCGCGTCTGCCGTGCAGTGTTAGCGGACCCGCGGGCCACCGAAAGGCAGCGGCGGGGGCGGACGGCGCGTGCCGCGCGGCAGTTGCGCCTGATAGGCGCGACCGCAATGCTCGACGCAATAGGGGAAGCCGGGGTTCACCTGCTCGCCACAGAAATGAAAGTCCGGTTCGCCCGGATGCCCCATCGGCCATTTGCAGATCCGCTCGGTCAGGTCGAGCAGCGTCGTCTTGTCCGCAATCTCCGCGCTCGGCTTGGCCGGCACCAGGCGGCGCGGCGGCGCGGGCGGGATCGGTGCCTGCTGGTCGCCCGGACCCTGACGCAGGAAGCCGCCAGGGCCAACCGAAATGATGCGGGGCTGAGGCGGCGGGGGCGGTGCGTCGGTCGCGGCTGCCGCAGCGGGAGCCGGTGCCGCAGGCGCTGCCGGCGCGGTGACGGGCGCACGGACAGGCACCGGGGCCGACACGACCGGTGCGGCGGCGCGCGGCGCTTCTACATCCGGGGCGGGCGCGGGTTTGCGCGGCGCAGGGGCAGCCGCCTTCTTGGGCGTCTCGTTCGCCTTCACCGGCGAAGGACGGGATTGCAGGCCCAAGCGATGCGCCTTGCCGATCACCGCGTTGCGGCTGACCCCGCCGAGTTCATCGGCGATCTGGCTGGCGGTCAGGCCGCGTTCCCACATACCCTTGAGCTGGTCGATACGCTCGTCGGTCCAGGACAATGAAAAACTCCTCACAAATCTTCTATGGCTTCCTATATGGGAAGCCGCGCCGAAGGTTCAAATCCTTGGATCTTCCCCCTTGCAGCATAACGGACCAGCCGATAGTCGATCCAACCATGAACGACCAGCCCAAAATTCACGCCGCGCCCGTGGTACGGCCGCCATTCCCCGAACCGGGCGTGCCGCAGATTCGCAACATCAACTGGGCCGGCACCTGGGCGCTTTACGCCAAGGAAGTGCGGCGCTTCCTGAAAGTGCAACTCCAGACTGTCTGGGCACCGGCGATCACGACACTGATGTTCCTTGTGATCTTCATCGTCGCGCTGGGGGGCAGCGGGCGGACCGTGCTGCTGCGCGGTGAAGCCGTGGCTTTCGCCGACTTCATCGCGCCGGGCCTCATCATCATGGGCATGATCAACGCCTGCTTCGCCAACGCCAGCTTCGCGCTGATGGTGGGCAAGGTACAGGGCACGCTGGTCGATTATCTGATGCCGCCGATCGCGGTGGGTGAATTGCTGTTCGCCCTGGTCGCTTCCTCGGTGACGCGCGCGATGTTCGTCGGCTTCGCCCTATGGCTGGCCATGGCCTTGTGGCCCGGCGTCCATGTCACGCCCGCGCATCTGTGGGCGGTCGCCTGGTTCGGCCTTCTCGGCACCAGCTTCATCGCATTCCTGGGTGTGCTGACGTCGATCTGGGCGGAGAAATTCGATCATGGCGCGGCGATCACCAATTTCGTGATCGGGCCGCTGGCGCTGCTGTCGGGGACATTCTATTCGATTGATCGGCTGCCCCCCATTTTCCAGGCGATCAGCCACGCCAACCCGTTCTTCTACATCATTTCCGGCTTCCGTTACGGCTTCGTCGCGGCGGCCGACACCAATGTCGTGGTAGGTAGTAGCGTGCTACTGGGCCTGAACCTGATATTGGGCGGGCTGTGCTACACGCTGCTCAAGCGCGGCTGGAAGATCAAGGCCTGATCCGCTGCCGCCGCTTCAGATGAAGGCGGCGAAGAGCGGAACGGTGATCCCCATTATGAACAGCGTGGCCGCTGCGATCAGCCAATGATGCGGGCGGGGCCAGCGATGCAGAGAAGGCGGGGCGTCGTCAGGACGCCCCGCTTCATCCTTATCCACCGACGCGAGAGAGGGCGAGGCCGGCGGCTTCGATCTCGCCTGCGGGATAGATGTTGCGCAGGTCGATCAGCGCCGTACCTGTCATTGCAGCCGCCAAGCGCTTCAAATCGAGGGCGCGGAAGATGTCCCATTCGGTGATCAGCACGACCGCATCGGCACCGTCGGCGGCCTCATAGGCGTCCTTGGCCATGACCACCTTGGGCATCATCGGCGCGGCGATCTCCATGCCTTCAGGATCATAAGCGACGATCCTCGCGCCGGCGTCTTCCAGCGCCTGGACGATGGCCAGGCTGGGCGCGTCGCGCATGTCGTCGGTGTTGGGCTTGAAGGTCAGGCCCAGCAGCGCGACCGTCTTGCCGCGGGCATCGCCGCCCATCGCCTTGACGATCTTACGGCCCATCGCCCGCTTGCGCAGGTCGTTGACCTGCACCACCGTTTCGACGATGCGGATCGGAGCGTCATAATCCTGGCCGGTCTTGACCAGCGCCAGTGTGTCCTTGGGAAAGCAGGAGCCGCCATAGCCTGGCCCTGCATGCAGGAACTTGGCTCCGATGCGATTGTCGAGGCCGATGCCGCGGGCCACGTCCTGCACCTCTGCGCCGACCGCTTCGCACAGGTCGGCCATCTCGTTGATGAAGGTGATCTTGGTCGCAAGGAATGCGTTGGCGGCATATTTGATCAGTTCGGCGGTGCGACGTCCGGTGAACATCAACGGCGCCTGGTTGAGGTTGAGCGGACGGTAGACCTGGCTCATCACCGCGATCGCGCGCTCGCTGCCGGTGGTCCCCACGACGACGCGGTCGGGCCGCTTGAAGTCGCCGATGGCCGCGCCTTCGCGCAGAAATTCGGGGTTGGACACGACCTGGATGTCGAGGTCGGGCTTCAATTCACGCGCGATCCGCTCAACTTCGTCGCCGGTGCCCACCGGCACGGTCGATTTGGTCACGATCACCGCAGGCGCATCGAGCGCTTCTACGACTTCCCTGACGGCCGCGTAGACATAGCTCAGGTCCGCATGACCGTCGCCCCGGCGCGAGGGCGTGCCCACCGCAATGAAGATCGCGTCCGCGCCTTTGACTCCAGCGGCCAGGTCGGTGGTGAAGGTCAATCGACCCGATGCGGCATTGTCGCCCACCAGCTTGTCCAGCCCTGGCTCGAAAATCGGCATCCGCCCGGACTCGATCGCCGCGATCTTGCCGGCATCCTTGTCCACGCACACCACGTCATGACCGAAATCCGCAAAACAGGCCCCTGACACAAGTCCAACATAACCCGTGCCGATCATCGTGATTTTCATGGACTATTCAGCTCCGAAGGCGTGGTGACTAACAGCGGCTGTATCATCGTCCGCATATATTTCAATTCGCTGCATTGCAGCGGTGAATTTGTCATGGCGTTCAGCCGCTGGTTACCAATTTCTGCGACAAGCTGAAGGGCCGGTAGCGGCAGGCAAAGGAGCAAATGTGAAAGTAGCGCTGGTGTTCGGGACGCGGCCCGAAGCGATCAAGATGTTCCCCGTCATCCATGCGTTGCGCGCGCAGCCGGGGGTGGAAACGCGCGTCATCGTGACCGCGCAGCATCGCGGCTTGCTGGACCAGGTGCTGGACATTGCCGGGATCGTACCGGACATCGACCTGGACGTGATGGTCCCCAACCAGACGCTGGACGGGCTGACGGCCAAGCTGATCGTCGAACTGGGCAAGGCGTTTGACGCGGAAAAGCCCGACCGCATCGTCGTCCATGGCGATACGCTGACCACCATGGTCGCCAGTTTGGCCGCTTATTATCGCAAAATCCCGGTCGCCCATGTCGAGGCTGGCCTGCGCAGCGGCGATATCCATCATCCATGGCCAGAGGAAGTGAACCGCCGCGTCGTCGCCTGCATTGCCGACATGAATTTCGCGCCCACCCAGGCGGCGGCCAATGCGCTGCTGCGCGAAAGCCGGGACGCAGCCAGCATCCACATCACCGGCAACACGGTGATCGACGCGCTGCTTGCCACCCGCGATCGGCTGATGGCGGAGCCGGCGCTGGCCAGCGGCCTGGATGATCTGGCCGCGCGCTTTGCCGACAAGCGAATCGTGGCCGTCACCAGCCATAGGCGCGAAAATTTCGGCGGCGGGATGGAGGCGATCGCGCAGTCGATCGCCGATATCGCGGCGCGCCCGGATGTGGCGGTGATCTTCCCCGTCCACCCCAATCCCAATGTCCGTCCGGTAATGGATGCCGTGCTCGGCGAGCTGCCCAATGTCGCGATGATCGAGCCGCTCGACTATCCCCATTTCGTCCGCCTGCTCGACATGTGCCATCTGGTGCTGACCGACAGCGGCGGCGTGCAGGAGGAAGCGCCCTCGCTCGGTAAGCCGGTGCTGGTGATGCGTGAGACGACGGAGCGGCCCGAAGGTGTCGAGGCGGGTACGGCCCGGCTGGTCGGCGCCGACCGCAACCGCATCGTGCGCGAAGTGCTGGCGCTGTTGGACGATGAGGACGCCTATCAGGCGATGGCGCGCGCGCATAATCCGTTTGGCGACGGTCGGGCGGCGGCGCGAATCGCTGCGGTGATCGGCGCAAGCACGGCCCTGCCGGAATAAAAGCGGCGACGCTGCGGGCGCTATCTGCTAGGCGACGTCATCGCCGCGAAACCTGCCCGCAAGCATTCGCCACGACCGAGAGACAGATCGCGCTCCCGCTTGCCATGCAAGGAGCCTGTCTCATGACCCTGTCGATTCGCGCCAACCCGATTCCGTGCCTGACGAGGCCGTCCGCATGAGCCGCGCCATCAATCTGAATGCGCCGCTGGACGATGTGACCGCCCTGTGCGCCCGCCACGCCATCGCCATTTCGACCATCGAACCACTGACGTCGGGCGGCACCCGCGTCGTGTTGCTCAATCCCGATGGTGCCGATCGCATCCGCACATTGATGAAGACCAAGATCATCACCACGCCGGTCGTTCGCTCGCCCATGCATATGGCCCGCCAGCCTTTGCCGCGCTATCGCTAGGGGTTAGACCGAGGCGGGCGGAGCGTTACCGAAATCTTCAGCATTTCCGGGCACAAAAGCAGGCAAATTCACCGTTTGAAGGATTGTCCGCCTCATGCCCGTCGACGCAAAGCAGAAGGTTTCCGTCATTGGCCTTGGCTATATCGGCCTGCCGACCGCCGCGCTGATCGCGCGTGGCGGCGCGCAGGTAGTGGGCGTCGACGTCAGCGCCCATGTGGTCGAAACGGTCAATAGCGGCCGCGTCCATATCGAGGAAGTCGATCTGGATGGCCTGGTGCAGGGCGTGGTTGCCCGCGGCAACCTGCGCGCCAGTCTGGAGGTCGAGGAAAGCGACGTCTTCATTATCGCCGTGCCGACCCCGGTATCGGAAGATCGCGCGCCCGATATCTCTTATGTCCTCAAAGCCGCACGCACCATCGCCCCGGTGCTCAAGGCTGGCGATACGGTGATCCTCGAATCCACGTCTCCGGTCGGCACGACCGAAGCAATGCGCGACGTCATCGGGACCATCCGTCCCGACCTGAAAATGCCGGGTCAGGGGACGCAGGGCGACATCGCCATCGCCTATTGCCCGGAGCGGGTGCTGCCAGGCCGAATCCTGGTCGAACTGATCGACAATGATCGTTGCATCGGCGGCATCACGCCCCGTTGCGCGCGCAAGGCGCTGGGCTTCTACCGCCAGTTCGTGCGCGGCGCCTGCATCACCACGACCGCCCGCGCGGCCGAAATGGTCAAGTTGGTCGAAAACAGCTTCCGCGACGTCAACATCGCCTTCGCCAACGAATTGTCGGTGATCGCGGAGAATATGGACATCGACGTGTGGGAGGTCATCCGCCTCGCCAACCGCCATCCGCGTGTCAACATCCTGTCGCCCGGCCCGGGCGTCGGCGGGCATTGCATCGCCGTCGATCCCTGGTTCATCGTCCATGGCGACCCGGAAAATGCGCGCATCATTCGCACCGCGCGCGAAGTGAATGATGGCAAGACCGACTATGTCGTCGCCAAGGCGTCGGACATGATCGATGCCTTTGCTGGCGAAGACGTCGCCTGCCTCGGCCTCGCCTTCAAGGCCAATATCGACGATTTCCGCGAAAGCCCCGCGGTGAAGGTCGCCGCGCGACTGGCGCGTCGTTACGGCCGCCGCATCAAGCTGGTCGAACCCTATGCCCAGGCATTGCCCATGGAATTCGCCGGAACGGGGGCCGAACTGATCGATCTCGATACGGCACTGGAACAATGTGGCGTTTTCGTCATTCTAGTCGATCATGACATGTTCAAATCTGTCCCCGTCGATGAACGCGCCGGCAAGGCTGTGTATGACACGAGGGGAATCTGGCCCGATCAGCCGCGCCGCCTGGCGCAGCCTGCGCCCGGCCGCCTCGCCGTCTGACGGCCATAGGGTCGGTTCGGCCCGTCCCGTCCGTGGTTGCCATCACCGTGCCGCGCCGTTAACCCCCGGCCTCATCTGGGTTAAGACGGGGCGGGAGCGCGGATGAAGCGCGGAAACAGCATCAACCGATCGATTGCGGCGCTGGCCGCCTGCGGGCTGCTGGGCGCGTGTGCAACCGTGGAGGATGCGCCGCGGGGCGAGGCTGCCTATGCGGCGATCCCGCCACCGCCCGCGATCGGGATGGATTATCGCATCGCGCCTGACGACGTGCTGCGCATACAGGTCTATCACGAACCCGGCCTGTCATTAGAAGATGCGCAGGTCACGGCCGCCGGCATGATCCGCATGCCGCTGGTGGGCGACGTGTCGGTCGCGGGTTTGACCGCCAGCGAAGCGGGCGACGTCATCGCCGGGCGACTGGGCGAACGCTATCTGGTGTCGCCGCAGGTCACCTTGTTCGTCAAGAAGGCGGTGGGCCGCCGCGTCACGCTGGACGGAGAAGTGCGCGAACCCGGCCTCTATCCGGTCGAAGGAAGGCTGACCCTGTTGCAGGCCGTTGCCCTGGCAAAGGGGCCGACCCGGCTTGCCGGCCTCAATCAAGTGGTAGTCATACGCCAATTGGACGGCCAGCGGCAGGCCGCTTTGTTCGATCTGGCCGCCATTCGCAAGGGGCGCGCGCCTGATCCTGAAATCCTGCCGGGCGACATGGTGATCGTCGGCCTGTCGCGCGCCAAGGCGATCGTGGGCGGCGCGCTGCTGGCCTTGCCTGCGCTCGCCACCGGCTTCATCGCGCTGGACGGAAATCACTAATGGGTCTTCCTGCTTTTCCGATGCGTGATGACACCGACAGCAGCGGCGAAGGGGTCAGCGCCCGCCTGTCCGCCGCCGCCGCGCGCGGCTGGCTGGTGCTGCGTCGCCACCGCGTCATCTTGTTCGTCACCATGGCGCTCTGCCTGCTAGCCGGCGCGCTCTTCATCCTGACCTCTACGCCCGATTATCGCGCCACCGCCTCGGTGGAGGTAGAGGATGTCCCCGCCGGCGCGGCCGGTTCTGCCGCTGCCCAGCGCGCGGGCTCGGCCAACGACACCGAAACGCTGATGCAGACTGAATTGGAGGTTTTGCGCAGCCGGGCGCTGGCGGAGGATGTTGCGCGCGATCTGTCGCTGGTCGGCACGCCGACTTTCTTCACCGGCATGGACGAAGTCCGCCCGCCAGAGGGCGTCGGCACATTGTCGCAGCGCCAGGTGGAGCAGGACATGGTCGTGCGGCTGCTGCGCGACAATCTGGAGGTCGAACTGCCCGGCAAGTCGCGTGTGCTGCGCATCAGCTTCGTCAGCGCCGATCCGGTACTCTCTGCGCGCGTGGCCAACAGCTATGCCGACAGCCTGATCCGCGCCGATTTGAAGCGCGGCTTCGAATCCGGGGTACAGGCGCGCCGCTTCCTGCTGGGCGAACTGGACGGCGCGCGCAACGATCTGGCGCGGGCCGAGCGGGACATGGCTGTCTATGCCGCGCGCACCGGCACGCCGGCCCAGCCGGGTGAAGAGAGCAAGCCCATCAAGCCGGCCGCCCCCGATGGATCGGTGGCGACACGATTGACGCAACTCAACGTCTTCCGCGCGCAGGCCGCGGCCGATCGTATCGCGGCCCAGAAACGCTGGGAAAGCGCGCGGCGCGCCAATGCCGACACGCTGCCCGAAGTGCTGGGCAACGGCGCGATGCAGCAAATCATGGCCGACCGGGCGCAGGCCCGCGCAGCCGTTGCCGAAGAACGGCAGTTCCGCAAGGACGCCCATCCAGAAATGCGCGAAGCGCGGGCCAGGCTGGCGGCGCTGGACGAACAGGCCGACTCCATGGCCAACACCATTCGCGCGTCGCTGCGCGAGCAATATATCGTTGCGGTGCGCGGCGAGGAGCAGATCGCCAAGGAAATCGCGCAGCTCGAACAACAGGCGCAGGTGGAGCAAGGCCGCGATGTCCAGATGGGCATCATGGAACGCTCGGTCGATACCTACAGGATGCTGCACGACAGCCTGCTCCAGCGCTATCGCGACATGGCATCGCAGGCGGGCTTCCAGGCTGGTCGCATCCAGCCGCTCGATCGTGCGGCAGTGCCAGCGCGGCCCTTTTCGCCGCGGATCGGCGTAATCCTGTTGCTGGCGTCGCTCGGCGGGCTGGCGCTGGGTCTGCTGCTGGTGGCGGCGCGGCATATGTTCGACGACGCCGTGACCTCCGCCGATACGCTGGCGGAACGGGTCGGACTGCCTTTGCTCGGCGCGGTGCCGGTTACTGGCGACAATCCCCAGCCGCCCGAAATCTTCACGCCAATCGCCGCGTCGCTATTGCTGGCTTCGGCGGACGGCCTGCCAAAATCTATCCTGGTCACCAGCGCGCAAGAAGGGGAGGGCAAGTCGCTCACCCTGCACGCGCTGGCGCTGGCGCTGGCGGGTTTGGGCAAGTCGGTGCTGGTGGTCGATGGCGACATGCGTCGGCCGGTGCAGCACCGCCTGTTCCGCCTGTCGCCCACGCGCGGCATCAGCGAAGTTCTGACCGGTCAGGCTACGGCGCAGGATGTGATCGTGGACACCGGCGTTACCGGCGTGGCGCTGCTGCCCTGCGGCACGCTGCCGCCCAATCCGTCGGAACTGCTGTCGACCCCGGCGCTGGACGGGCTGCTCGCTGGCGTGCGCGACCGCTACGATACGGTGCTGATCGATGCGCCCCCGATCCTGGGGATCGCCGATGCGCCCCTGCTGGCGGCCAAGGCGCAAGCCAGCCTGCTGGTGGTCGAATGGGGGCGCAACCATCATGGCGGCCTGCGCGCGGCGGTCGAACGCTTGCGGCGCAGCGGCGGCGCGATCGTCGGCGCCATCCTGACCAAGCAGCAGGGCCGTGCGATGGACTACGACTATCACCGCGGCGGGTGATAACCATCTTGCATGTCCGTTCGGCCTGAGCCTGTAGAATGCCTTTTCTGCCTCAGAACGAAAACAGCGCCATTCCATAGGAAGGCGCTGTTTTTACGTCACGATCGGGATGGGACGGCTTATGCCCGCGCCATTAGCCCTTCGACCAAGCCTTGAAACAGGCGCTTGCCGTCGGTCGCGCCATGGGCCGGCTCGATTACGCGCTCTGGATGCGGCATCATACCCAGCACATTGCCTGCATCGTTCAGGATGCCGGCAATGTTGCGCGCCGACCCGTTGACGCTTTCCGCATAGCGCAGCGCCACGCGACCCTCCCCTTCCAACCGGTCGAGCGTCGCATCGTCGGCGAAATAATTGCCGTCATGATGCGCCACCGGATAGCGGATAGCCTCGCCCGCTGCATAGCGGCTGGTGAAAGCGCTTTGGGCGTTCTCGACCGTCAGGGCGACGTCGCGGCACACGAACTGGCCGCCGGCATTGCGCAGCAGCGCGCCGGGCAGCAGGCCGCTTTCGGTCAGCACCTGGAAACCGTTGCAGATGCCCAGTACGAACGCGCCGCGTTCGGCGGCCTTAGCCACCGCCTGCATCACCGGCGAACGGGCGGCCATCGCGCCGGACCGCAGATAATCGCCGTAGGAAAAACCGCCCGGCACGCCGATCAGGTCGATGTCGTCGGGCAGGTCCGTGTCACGATGCCACACCATGGCGGGCTTCTGACCGGTCGCAGCCTCGAACGCCACCGCCAGGTCGCGGTCGCAATTGCTGCCCGGAAAGACGATGACGGCGCTCTTCATGGCTCAGGCTACCTTTTCGATGCGGTAGTTTTCGATCACCGTATTGGCCAGCAGCTTGCGGCACATGGCGTCGATATCCTCGTCGCTGGTGTCGTCGGCCAGGTCCAGCTCAATGAGCTTGCCGGCGCGAACGTCATTGACGCCGCCAAAGCCCAGCCCGTCGAGTGCATGATGGATGGCCCGGCCCTGAGGATCGAGGACACCGCCCTTGAGAGTGACGAAGATGCGGGCTTTCATGGGACGCGGACTCCTTGGAATCGACTGGCACCGCGCGATTCCGCACGGCCGAACTTTGCCGCACCCCCTAAGCGCGGCGCGGCGCGTAGGCAAGCCATTATGACTTTGTTAGCGACCATTACGCTACTGTGATCGGATGATTTTGGGGGATGTGCGGGACGATGTCCGGGCTGGCGCTGGCGATGTTTGTCGGGCTGTTCGCATGGGGACAGCAGATCGTGGGATATGATGATCCACACGGCAAGGTCCAACTCGCGCTGCTCGCAACCTTCAGTTTCGGCCTGCTGATCGGCTATCGCGCCAATCATTGATAGCAGCCCCTCAGCGTTACATCCCCCATTTTAATCCCCGCGCGCATCCCCTAAGCGACGGGGATGAACCCCGATACATTCTATTATGTCTGCGCCATCATCGCCGTCAGCCTCGCCGGGCTGGCCAAGGGCGGTTTTGCCGGGATCGGCGCGCTCGCCATGCCGGTGCTGGCGCTCGCCGTCGATCCGGTGCGCGGGGCGGCCATCATGCTGCCGATCCTGATCCTGCAGGATGTCGTCAGCGTCTGGGTCTATCGCCACAGCTGGGATGGCTACATCCTAAAGGTCATGCTGCCGGGCGCGGCGGTCGGCATCGGCCTTGGCTATCTGTTCGCGGCGCAGGTGTCGGAAACGGCGGTGCTCGGCGTACTTGGCGGCATCTCCGTGCTGTTTGGGTTGAAACGCCTGTGGATCGAGCGAGGCAAGGCCGTGGTGCTGCCGTCGGACTCGCCTGGCTGGGTCGGCTTCCTGTTCGGCATCGGCAGCGGTTTCACCAGCCATATCGCCCATGCCGGGTCGCAGCCCTTCCAGATGTGGGTGCTGCCCAAGCGGTTGCCCCGCGACATGCTGGTGGGGACCACCGCGCTCGCCTTTGCCGCGATGAACTGGATGAAACTGCCCGCCTATGCCGCGCTCGGGCAGTTCACCCATGCCAATCTGATGGCGACGGCGATGCTGGCGCCGGTGGCGATCGTATCGACCTTCGCCGGTGTAGCGCTGGTCCGGCGGGTCGATCCGGCGCGCTTCTATACGCTCATCTATGCGTTGATGGTGCTGCTGGGCATCAAACTGATGGCCGACGCGCTGATCGCCTGAGACGATGGCCGACACGAAAAACCCGACGAAAGCCTGATGCCTTCGCCGGGTTTGTCCGTTCAGGCCGAAGGATCAGCCTTCTTCCTTTTCGCGCTTCTTGCGATGCGTGTCGAGGTCGAGGACGGTGGTGTCCAGTCCTTCGGGCAGCAGGCCAAGACGGCGCGCAACCTCTTGATAGGCTTCGACTTCGCCACCCAGATCGCGACGGAAGCGATCCTTGTCCAGCTTCTCGTTGGTCACCATGTCCCACAGGCGGCAGCCATCGGGGCTAATTTCGTCGGCCAGGATGACGCGGCTATATTCGCCGTCATAGAGCCGGCCGAATTCCAGCTTGAAATCGACCAGGCGGATGCCGATGCCAGCAAACAGCCCGCACATGAAATCATTGATGCGGATCGCCATGTCGGCGATGTCGTGCATCTCATCCTGGGTCGCCCAACCGAAGCAGGCGATATGCTCTTCGGAGATTAGCGGGTCGCCCAGCGCATCGTCCTTGTAGCAATATTCGATCAGCGTGCGGGGCAGTTGCGTGCCTTCCTCGATGCCCAGCTTCTTGCTGAGCGATCCGGCGGCGACGTTGCGCACCACGACCTCGATCGGGATGATCTCGACCTGGCGGACCAGCTGTTCGCGCATGTTGAGGCGGCGGATGAAATGGGTCGGCACGCCGATCTGGCCGAGCAGGGTGAAGATATGCTCGGAAATCCGATTGTTCAGCACGCCCTTGCCGGAAATCGTACCCTTTTTCTGGGCATTGAAGGCCGTAGCGTCATCCTTGAAATATTGGATGATCGTACCTGGCTCAGGGCCTTCGTAAAGGATCTTTGCCTTGCCTTCGTAAATCTGGCGGCGACGGGCCATGCGCGTTCCTGACTTGTCTTAGAAAACACTGCGCCCCGGCAATCGCGAATCGTTAAGGATCAGCGGGTGCCGGGGCTGCTTGGGCCGCCCATAGAGCAAAGTTGAAAGGCGTGCAATTCCATGCGTTCTCCAAGCGCGCGTATCAGGCGCCCTTCATCTTCCGAAACTCGTCGAACAGCCCCAGGAAACGGTCGATATCCGCCTTGCTCAGGAAATAGGGGGTCGCCAGGCGAAGCTTGCTGGGGTTGCCGCCGCGGATGCGGACCTTGTGGTTGGTCCACAGCCAATCCTGCAATTCCATGCGCTGCACCGGCGGGACGTTGACCGTCGCGATCGCTCCGCGCAGCGCCGGGTCGGGGGAGGTCCAGCTTTCCGCCCCACGCTTCACCATCTCTCCATGGATGTAGTCGGCCAACAGGCGATTGCGCGCCTCGATCCGGTCCATGCCGATGCTGTTGGCCAGCCCAATTGCGGCGTTTAGCCCCATCAGTGTGGGGATGCAGGACGACCCGATCTGCATATAGCGGTCCGCCTTGCGCGCCGGATCGTCATAGCCGCCGGTCGCAACCGTGTTCCACACCTTGTCCATCACGCTCTCGTCGCGCAGATAGAGGAAGCCCGTCCCCTTCGTCGCGAACAGCCATTTGTGCATCGATCCGGTGTAAAGATCGCAGCCTATATCGTTGAGATCGACCTTGATCATGCCCGGCGCATGGGCGCCGTCAAAGGCGGAGACGATCCCCTTGGACCGGCAGAGCGCCGCGATCTGCTTGGCCGGCAGGGCGACGCCGGTAGCGGTGCTGATATGGCTGACGAACAGAATTTTCGTCTTCGGCGTGATCGCGTCGTTGATGCGGTTCAAAATCTCGGCCGCGTCCCTTGGCGGCTTTGGCATCGCAAATCGCTTGACGACTACGCCATAGCGGCGCTGGCGCAGCATCCAGGGCATTTCGCCCGACCCATGTTCCTCATCCGACATCAGCACCTCGTCGCCCGGCTGCATGTCGAAGCCGTTGGCGACATAGCTGTTCGCTTCGGTGCAATTGCGCAGGATCGCCATCTGGTCGACCTGCGCGCCCATGAAATCGGCGAAGGGCTTGCGATAGGCCTCCCACGATCCATAGCCCCAGATGGGATAATCTTCCGATCCCGCCTGCGTCATCTGCTCGGTCTGCTCGAACCCGTCGAAAATGGCTTTGAGCACCGGGCGGGGGGAGGAGCCGACTGTCCCGACATTCAGGTTCACGACATCGGCAGGGATCAGGAATTGCGCGCGCAGCGCCTTCCAATAGGCATCCTCATCCCGGCCATGCAGGTCGGCGGCGGGTAAGGGCACAGCCTTGAGCGCCTGCGAGGCGGCGGGCGAGGCGAGGGAGGCGGCTGTGGCGGAACCAAGGAAGCTGCGACGATCGAACATGGGCGCCTTTCCGGGCCGGCATGGCCCACTGACAAGTCTGCCCGATGTTCAACGAGGCTCAAGCGGAAATCCGCGCGCTATTGCAATCTACAGCACATCCCCGAACATCGCCCACAGCAACGCGGCCCATGCCACCATGCCTACGGTCGCGATGATGACGCCCGATCGGGCGCGCATAGCGGCGATCAGGCCGCGGGGTTCGTCGTCATCCTCTGTCATCGGCGACAGCGTTAACCTGCTGTTGTCTCCGGCTCAACCCGTGCCATGTCGCGATCGACCGCCATCAATCGTCCGGTGAAGCATTGCCGCCACCAGCTAATGTCCTGCCCCTCCACACTGTCCATCATGGCGCGCCAGCGCCGTTTGCGCTCATCCAGCGGCATGGCCAGCGCGCGCAGGATCGCGTCGGACATCTCTTCCGGGCTGTAGGGGTTGATCAGCAGCGCGTCCTTGAGCTGCATCGCCGCCCCGGCGAAGCGGGACAGGATCAACACGCCCGGATCGTCGGGGTCTTGCGCCGCCACATATTCCTTTGCGACCAGGTTCATGCCGTCGCGCAGCGGCGTCACCAGCCCGATCTTCGCTCCGCGATAAATGCCCGCCAGCTTGTCGCGCGGATAGCCCTGGTTTACGTAACGGATCGGGGTCCAGTCTACGTCGCTATATTCGCCATTGATCCGTCCCGCGAGCGAATCCAGCGTCGCGCGGATCTGCTGATAGCTTTCCACTTCCCCGCGCGAGGGCGGTGCGATCTGCGTCAGCACGATCTTGCGATGATGTTCGGGATGGTCCTTCAGGAACCGGGCATAGCCGCCAAACCGCTCTTCCAGCCCTTTGCTGTAGTCGAGCCGATCGACGCCGACGATCATGGTCCGATCCTGCAAGGATGAGCGGACCAGCCTACTCATCTGATTGGCGGCATCGCTGGTCGCGGCCTCGGCAAATTCCTGCGCATTGATGCCGATCGGGCAGGCGACGGCCTGGATGGTGCGATCGCCCACGGTGACGAAATCCCCATCCACCGTCCCGCCCATTTCCCGCTCGACATAATGGCGGAAGGATTCGAGCCATTCCTCGGTATGGAAACCCACGACATCATAGGCGAACAACGTGCTGACCAGCTTGCTATGATGAGGCAGCGACACCAGAAGGCGGGTCGGCGGCCAGGGAATATGCAGGAAAAAGCCGATCCGGTTGTTCAGCCCCTTGTCGCGCAGCATCTGGCCGAGCGGGATCATATGATAATCATGAACCCAGATGACGTCTTCGGGTTCGATCAGCGGCGCGGCCGTGTCCGCAAAGCGCTTGTTGACCCTATTATAGCCGCCCTCGAAGTCGCGAGCATATTCGGCCAGGTCGATGCGAAAATGAAATAGCGGCCACAGCGTCTTGTTCGCGTAGCCGTTATAATATTCGTCGACATCCTGTTCTTCCAGGTCGATCGTCGCGGTCTTGACGCCTTCATCCTCGGCAAAGCCGATATGGCCGGTGAAATTGTCAGTGACCTCGCCCGACCAGCCGACCCAGATGCCCCGGCTTTCCCGCAAGGCTTGCGACAATGCGACGGCCAGGCCTCCTTGATTGCCCGACTTGCTGGGGCGACTGACCCGGTTCGATATGACGATAAGGCGGCTCATCGCATGACGCTCCATGGTTTGCTCAGCAAGACGGCGCAATTGATGATGCCGACCAATGAGTATGTCTGGGGATAATTGCCCCATAATTCCCCGGTTGCGGGGTCGATATCCTCGGACAGCAGGCCCGCGGCGGTGCGGCGGGATAGCATTTCCTCGAATAAGGCGCGCGCCTCTTCGGTCCGGCCGGTGCGATGCAGCGCTTCGATCAGCCAGAATGTGCAGACGTTGAACGCCGTCACCGGCTCGCCGAAATCATCGGGCGCGCTGTAGCGCAGCATGTCGTTGCCACGCCGCAGGTCGGTTTCCAGCGCCGCCAGCGTGCCGATGAACATTGGATCGTCGGCCGTCAGGAAGCGCAGGTCGAGTAGTTGCAGGAGCGATGCATCGCGTGAATCATCCTCGAAATTGGCGGAGATCGCCTTGCTGTCGGTGCGCCATGCGGCGTCCAAAATGCGCGCCTTCATCGTGTCCGCACGGTTTTGCCAATGGGCTGACCGTAATGGCAGGTCTAACGCGGTGGCGGCATGGGCCAAGCGATCGCACGCCGCCCAGCACATCACCGCGCTATAGCTGTGCACATGGGCGCGGGTACGGAGCTCCCACAGGCCCGCGTCCGGCTGGTCATAGACGGCCCAGGCGCGTTCACCCACGACCTCTAGCGCCTCGAAATCGGCGTGGCCGGCCATGCGTAGCAGCCGTTGGTCGATGAAACCCTGCACGGATGACAGCACGATCTGGCCATAGGCGTCATGTTGGATCTGTTCATAGGCGGCGTTGCCCACGCGCACCGGTCCCATGCCGCGATAGCCCGGCAGTTGCTCGGCTTCCCATTCGGTCAGCGTCGCATTGCCACGGACATCATAGAGCGGCTGGATATGCCCGCCCTTCGCACCATCGACGATGTTGCGCAGATAGACGAGGTAGCTTTCCAGCACGTCGAGCGCACCCAGCCGGTTAAGCGCCTCAACCGTATAATAGGCGTCGCGGACCCAGCAGTAGCGATAGTCCCAGTTGCGCCCGCTGTTCGCATGTTCGGGGATCGATGTGGTGAGTGCGGCTACGATCGCGCCGGTTTCCTCATGCTGGCATAGCTTGAGCGTGATGGCCGAGCGGATAACCGCTTCCTGCCATTCGGCCGGTATGGCGAGGCCGCGCACCCAAAGCTGCCATTCGTTGATGGTGTCGTCCAGCATCCGCTCGATCGCCGGGCGCAGCGCGTCGGAAAAGCCCTCGTCCGGCCCCATGAAGAAATGCGCGTCCTGCTCCAGCCGGAACCAGCTTTCCTGCGCGATCAGACCGATGGGGGCATTGGTCGATATCCGCATGGCCATATAGGACAGAATCATCCGGATATGGTTGGAACCGTAACTGACCGGCACTTTTTCCGCGTTCCAGGCGGTCGTCGGGCGCAATTTTACGCGAATTCGGGGGGAGCCGGCAACCGGCCGCACGATGCGGATGAACGCCACCGGGCGGTAGATGCGACCCTTATGTTTATGCCGTGGGCAGAAATCGATGATCTCGATCGCATTGCCCTGCGCATCGCTCTGGCGGGTCACTAAAATAGGGGTGTTGCGGATATAATGTTGTTCGACGGCGACGCAATTTTCCAGCTCGATCGCCCAGAAACCGCCTGCCTGCGGATCATCCCATGCCTTGTCATCCAGCAGGGCGGAAAAGACCGGGTCGCCATCGACGCGCGGGACGCACGCCCACACCATGCGGCCCATGCGGTCGATCAGCGCGGATGCCTGGCAATTGCCGATGGGCCACAGGTCGAGCGTGCGTGCGCTACCGGCCAGAATGGATTCGCCCGGCACGGATTGGCCAAAGTTGGATTGCTGCTGTGCTTGGATCGGTCTGCCCCTTTCGTTGCTCACGACAAGGGACGCCGAAAATTCTATCCGGCGACCCCCTCGGCCAGATAATGCCTGACGGCGGCAACCTGTTCCAAACAGAATGCGGCCAATGTCGCTCGCGGCGCGCCGACCAATATGCCGGCGCCGCCCAGTTCGGCGGCGGCGGCAAAGCCTTCCTCGTCGGTCACGTCGTCGCCGATGAAAACCGGCACGCCCCCCGCCATGGGCGCAGTCTGCATCAGGGCAAGGAGGGCGCTGCCCTTGTCCGCGCCGCCGGGGCGCAATTCATACAGCATTTTGCCCCGTTGCAGCGCCAGGCCATGCGCATCCGCCAGAGCGGTCGCCAACTGGCCCGCTTCCTCGCACCATATCGGTGCGCCGCGGAAGTGCAGCCCCACGCTGATGGACTTGCGTTCGACCAGCAGGCCCGGCTTGTCCTCGACAAAGGCGTTGAAGGCGGCCTCCACCGCATCGATCGCGGGCAGCCGGGGCGGGGCGTCCACCGCCGCACCGGGCCGGGCGAATTCCAGGCCATGCGTGCCGGACAGCAGGAAGTCGCCAAAACCCAATTCGCGCAGGGTCGCGATCGATCGGCCGCTGACGATCGCCAGCCGCCCACCCAGTTGATCGCGCAGCCGGGCCAGCAGCAAGAGCAGGTCGTCGTCCACATCCACCGCGTCGGGCGTATCGGCCAGCGGCGCCAGCGTTCCGTCGAAATCGAGGAACAGCGCCGCGCCGTTCAGCAAC
>JAVBXL010000196.1 GCA_030824575.1 bacterium
ACGCGGAAACTGGCGTGGGGCGGGGGTGCGGGGCGCGGGTTGCGGGTCGCAGCGGGGCGTTGGTGGCGAAGTATACAGCGTCGTCGGGGTGCGGCGACGCAAAATGTGGAAAAATAGGGTGGCAGGGTAACGGGAAAGGCGCTGTTGAGCCACAGGTGGGTAACGCCGAGGTCAGGGACGCGCGCCTGTTGGGTCATGATTGAGTCACTTTGACGCGCCACCGACGCGCCTTGGTGCGGACGGCGCGGCGGGCCGGGCGGGGAGCGGCGGAAGGCGGCGGGGTGGTTCATCGACAAGGATAAACCAGAGAAAATCCTACTTTGGAAGGGTCAATCAGCCTCCGGTTCGCGCTTGTCGATTATGAGGATCATCATTGAAACTATGGCGATGATGCATACCCCCATCCCGGCGAATTGCGTCGTGATGCAATCATTGCGGCGCGCCCATGGCTATCATCGAACGGAGTAGAGGGGGATTGAAGCGCATGGCAATTTTTGCCATATCAAAATGGTTGGAGGTATCTGCCGATGGCTACCATGAATGTTTCTCTGCCCGATCCCATGCGGGACTATGTCCAGAACCGCATCGACAGCGGCCAATATGCCAGCGTCAGCGACTATGTGCGCGACCTGATCCGCCGCGATCAAAGCGCGATCGCGGATGAGGAACGCTGGCTGAAGGACCTTGATGCGTCGATCGACGAAAGCCTTGGGGAGATGAAGGCCGGTGGCGGTCACGATCTTGACGACGTGTGCGACACGATCATCGCCGACATCCAGAACAGCGCGAGGGGTGCACCGCGTCAATGAAGGTCACGCTGTCCTCACAGGCCAGGCGCGATATCGAAGGCATTCGCAACTATATCGAGAAAGACAATCCCGCCCGCGCGATCGCGTTCGTCGGCGAACTGCGCCAGACCGCGAAGCATATAGACGACATGCCGCGCGCCTTCCCGCTGGTGCCGCGCTACGAACAGCATGGGATCAGGCGCCGGTCTTACAAGGGATATGGAATCCTCTATTCCGTCGAGCCGGACCGCATCTTCGTCCACCGGATCATCGGGCCGGGACAGGATCACGACGCTGCTTTGCAATTAAGTTGAGTGTATGTTGACCGTTGCCGAATGACGGCAACACCTGATTGTCGGTATTAAGATTTCGAGACGGGTTTTCCAACATCGACGGCATGAAGGGCGATTTTCTGGGCGAGTGAGCCGCATTATCTCAAAAATCAGCATTTCCGGGTGTGTTAACCGAAAGATGTCAATCTCCATTTAAGTTCGAAACTGCCGAACATATGCCACATTTAATCCGAAAAGAACGGAAGCCATGGTGAATTGGAAGTCTCGCCTAATGCACGCGCTGCCAATCTCCCTGCTTGTAATTACGGCTTATATTCTGATTTCCTTGCCCGAAACCCTTATTGATTCTGATCTTGCAAAACTATCAGCGATGCTCGTCTCGGTTTCGGTTGTGATGACAGTCGGCAAAGTTCGAGCATCAATCTTTGCCTATTGCGCAGGGTTAATCGTGGCGTGGCCATCGATCGTAACCCACATTTCGTCGTATATACAACGGCCAACGACAGACTGTGACGGATGCAACGTGATCGGTTCGTTCTTTAAAGTCATTCTTGCTATGATAACATTTTGTGGGTTTGCAGCTTCGCTTCTGCCGATTGGTACGTTGTTGTGGTATTTCTCTCGGTTTCGCACGTCAAGGCAACAGAACGACGCCAGTATTTGACTATGATGCTAGCGACAGAAAACGACCGTTTGCCGGAAATAAAATCGAAGGCGACGGCTATAGCCTGATTACCAGTTGTGCAATCTGCAAAATCAGGAATTATTAACTCCTTTTCGTCATTATTGAAGGGGTGAACAACAATACTGTCAATTCTAATCCATCCAATCCATTGTTTCGTTGGATCTTCAGAATAGCTTGTCTACTTGAAATTTTTGTGTTACTTAATATTGGATCGACCGGAATATTCCTCATCGATCTCATGCCTATATTCGCGTTTTTTGGATTGATAGCGAGCTTTATACGCTCGCCAACTTGGCTGCTGTGGGTTGCAGCGATTTTCGCTTTTGTGCCGATTGTTGTTGGCCTCGGCATTCCTTTCCTACTTGTTCTAATGTTTAGCACTAGCTGGTAGCTTGGGGGGTGCCGCAACTGGAGTCTGACGGTAATCACATGATAGCCGTCGAGCGCGCACGCGCTTATGTACAATTCCATCGAATCGCGCTGTATATCCCGATCCTGAACCAAATAGTGTCCGAAAATCACTGTAGGATTGCACATATGCGCGACAACCCTTCTGACGAGGTTTTTCGTCGCCCTCCTAAACCCGATCCGCCTGCACCACGACGTCGATCGCCCGCAACGCCGACAAGATCCGGTTCAAATGCTGCGCGTCGGCCACTTCCAGGTCGATGACGTCGGTGTGGAACGGCCCTTCGCGGTTCACCAGTTGCAGGTTCAGAATGTTCGCCTTGGTCGCGCCGAAGACGTTGGCGACGGCGGCCAGCGCACCGGGCTGGTTCTTGACGATGACGGAGAGGCGGGCGGTGCCGCCTTTCGACTTGCCGTCCCAGGCGAGGTCGATCCAGTCGTCGTCCTGCTCCACCTCCAGCGACCGGCAGTCGATGGTGTGCACCTCGATCGGTTCGCCGGTGCGGCGCACGCCGACGATGCGGTCGCCGGGGACGGGGTGGCAGCAATCGCCCAGATGATAGGCGATGCCCGGCGTCAGGCCGCGGATCGAGACGGGTTCATGCTGGCGGGGATGCGCCTCCTCCATGCCCTGCGCGCTGGTGGAGCCGGGCATCAGCGCCTCCATGACTTCGGAATCGAGCAATCTGTGCGTGGCGATGGCGACCATGAGCGACGCGCGGTCGTCCAGCTTGAGCCGCTTGATCGCGGCGGTCAGCGCCTTGTCGCCCAGTTCCTTGGCAAGGTCGGGGGAGAAGCGGCCGACGATTTCGGCGTAGAGTTTTTCGCCCAGCTTGATTTCCTCGCCGCGCTGCTTCTGGCGGATATAGCGGCGGATGGCGGCGCGGGCCTTGCCGGTGATGGCGAAGCTCAGCCAGCCGGGCTGCGGCTCCTGCCCCCCGGATTTGAGGATTTCGACCTGGTCGCCATTTTCGAGGGAGGTGCGCAGCGGGACGACGCGGCCGTTGACCTTCGCGCCGACGGTCTGGTTGCCGAGCGAAGTGTGGACGGCATAGGCGAAATCGACGGTGGTCGATCCCTTTGGCATCTGGTGCAGTTCGCCCTTGGGCGAGAAGGCGAAGATGCGGTCCTGATACATGGCCATGCGGGTATGTTCGAGTAGCTCGTCGGCGTCCTGGCTCTGTTCCAGAATTTCAACGAGGTCGCGCAGCCAGGCGGCATGATGGTCGGTGGCGTCGCCCTTCTGCTTGTACGCCCAATGCGCGGCGAGGCCGAGTTCGGCGTCGTTGTGCATGTCGCGGCTGCGGATCTGCACCTCGATCCGGGCATTGTCCTGGTGGATGACGGTGGTGTGCAGCGACTGATAACCGTTGCGCTTGGGCGTGGAGATATAATCCTTGAACCGGCCGGGCACCATCTTGAAGGTCTGGTGGATGATGCCGAGCGCGCGGTAGCAGGCCTCATGGCTGTCGGTGATGACGCGGAAAGCCATGACGTCGGTCAGCTGTTCGAAGCTGATATGGCGTTCCTGCATCTTCTTCCAGATGGAGAAGGGATGTTTTTCGCGGCCAGAGACGCTGACCGACATGCCCTTGCCCGCGAGCAGCAGTTGCAGTTCGGCGCCGATCCGGTCGACCTTGTCATGGCCGCCTTCCTTGAGCTGCTCCAGCCGCTTGGTGATGCTGGCATAGGCTTCCGGCTCGATCTCGCGGAAGGCGAGCAGCTGCATTTCGCGCATGAAATCATACATGCCGATGCGTTCGGCGAGCGGCGCGTAGATATCCATCGTCTCGCGCGCGATGCGGCGGCGCTTGTCGGGGTTTTTGATGAAGTGCAGCGTGCGCATATTGTGCAGCCGGTCGGCGAGCTTCACCAGCAGCACGCGGATATCATCCGACATGGCAAGCAGGAATTTGCGCAGATTTTCCGCGGCCCGCTCATTTTCGGACATGGCTTCGATCTTCGACAGCTTGGTGACGCCGTCGACCATGCGGGCGACATCCTTGCCGAACGCGGCCTCTATCTCCTCATAGGTGACCAGCGTATCTTCGATCGTGTCGTGCAGCAGCGCGGTGACGATCGTCTGGTCGTCCAGGTTGAAGTCGGTCAGGATGCCGGCCACCTCGATCGGGTGGCTGAAATAGGGATCGCCGCTGGCGCGTTTCTGGCTGCCATGTTTCTGGACGGAAAAGACATAGGCGCGGTTGATCATCGCTTCGTCCGCATCCGGATCGTAGCGCTTTACCCGTTCGACAAGTTCATACTGGCGTAGCATCGTTTCCCGATTGTGTTGGAAGACCCTTGTCGTGCAACAAAAAAATCCCATCTTGCATGAATTAGGCGGCGATTTTGCAACGCCAACAGCTTTGCGCTATGCGGGGCGACATATGAAACATAATCTGGCCCAGGATCTGGAACAATGTGCGCTGCCCAGCGCACTGGAAATGATGGGCGAACGCTGGTCGTTCCTCATCCTGCGCGGCGCATTGTCGGGCATCCGCCATTTCGAGGAGTTTCAATCGACCCTGGGGATCGCGCGCAACATATTGGCCAACCGGCTCGCCCGGCTGGTCGAAAATGGCATATTGGTGCGCGAACCGATGCAGTGCGACCGGCGCAAGGTCGAATATCGGCTGACCGAAAAGGGGCAGGGGCTGGCCCCCGCCATGATCGCGCTGCGCCAGTGGGGCGAGCGGTGGGGCTGCGGCACGCCCGCCTGCCAGGTGTTGGCGGACAAGCGCGATGGCCAGCCGATCCGGCCGATCGGCATAGTGTCGCATGACGGCCGCACGCTGGACCTGTCCGACCTCGTATGGCTGTGCACCGACGAAGTGACGCCGATGGGCGAAGAACCGGCCGTCGCGGCCTGAAACCGGCTTTGACCAGAGGCCCAAATCGCCTAAGCCTGCACGCAATGTCCGTGACCGTGCCCCGCATCAAGCCTCAGCCCTTTTTCGCTGACAAGAACCGCGCCTTCTGGAATTTGCAGTCGGTCGGATGGGCCGGCGCTTTCCTGCTGCGCGGCTCCTCCACCATCGCCAACGGCCAGCCGCTCTCCAGCCTGGTACCGGTGCTGATCTCGACCGTCACCGGCTATTCGGTGACGCTGCTGATCGCCGTGATGTTTCGTTTTCTGGTCAAGAAACGCCCGATCGTGACATGGGGCGTGTCGATCATCACCGTGGTCGCGGCGGCGGGGCTGGTCGCCTTCATCGACGCCTGGGTCTTTTCGACGCAGAACCGGGGGAGCGAGACGGCGGGGTTGCAACTGTTCCTGGGTGCCTTCTATCTGTCGATGACGCTGCTGGGTGCTTGGTCGGCGCTTTATTATGCGATCAATTTCTATCTGACGGTCGAGGAGCAGGCGGACCAACTGCTGTTGCTGGAGAACCAGGCGGCCAATGCGCAACTGGCGATGCTGCGGTATCAGCTCAATCCGCATTTCCTGTTCAATACGCTCAATAGCATATCGACGCTGGTGCTGCTCAAGCAGACCGACCGGGCCAATGCGATGCTGTCGCGGCTGTCATCGTTCCTGCGCTACACGCTGATTAACGAGCCGACGGCGCAGGTGACGATCGAGCAGGAGATCGAGACGCTCAAACTCTATCTGGAGATAGAGAAGATGCGGTTCGAGGAGCGGTTGCGCCCGTCCTTCACCATCGATCCGGCGGTGGCGCATGCGCGGTTGCCATCGCTGCTGCTGCAACCGCTGGTCGAAAATGCAATCAAATATGCGGTGACGCCGAAGGAGGAGGGGGCCGAAATCGCTGTCAGCGCGCAGCCTGCCGGGGATAATGTCCGGATCGTCGTATCGGACAGCGGGCCGGGATTGAACGAAAGCGGAATGAGGCCGCACATCCCGATGAGCGAGGGGACCGGGATCGGCCTGCCGAACATTCGGGACCGGTTAATTCAGGCCTTCGGGGAACGACAGAGCTTCGAAACGCGTTCCACGCCGGGTGGATTTTCGGTTATCATCGAGATTCCGCTGAACATGGATGAAACATCGAAAGTGGCCGCATGACCATCAGAACAATCCTCGTCGATGACGAAAGCCTGGCCATTCAAGGGCTGGTGCTGCGTCTGCAAGCGCATGAGGATGTCGACATTATCGAAACCTGCAACAACGGCCGTGAAGCGATCCGCGCGATCAAGACGCATAAACCCGATCTTGTGTTCCTTGATATCCAGATGCCCGGTTTCGATGGCTTTTCCGTCGTCCAGGGCCTGATGGAGGTGGAGCCGCCGCTTGTCATTTTCTGCACTGCCTATAGCGACCATGCGATCCGCGCGTTCGAGGCGCAGGCGGTCGATTATCTGATGAAGCCGGTGGACGAAGGGCGGCTGGCCGATGCGCTGGACCGGGTACGCCAGCGGCTGACCGAAAAGCGGCAGGTGCAGGAGATCGAGAAGCTGCGCGAAGTGCTGGCCGAGGTCGCGCCCCAGGCGATGACCGATTTCGCCGCCGATGACGATGCGCCCGCGTCCAACCGCTTCGAAAAGCTCATCAACATCAAGGATCGTGGCCAGATTTTCCGCGTGGACGTCGATTCGATCGAGCGGATCGATGCGGCGGGCGACTATATGTGCATCTACACCGCCGACAATTCGTTGATCCTGCGCGAGACGATGAAGGATCTGGAAAAGCGGCTCGACCCGCGTAATTTCCAGCGCGTGCATCGCTCGACCATCGTGAATTTGAGCCAAGTGCGGCAGGTCAAGCCGCATACCAATGGCGAATGTTTCCTGGTTCTGGAAAGCGGCGCGCAGGTGAAGGTCAGCCGGTCGTACCGCGATGTGGTGGCGCGGTTCGTGCATTAATCCTTTAGTTCAGTATCCGAAGGTCAGGCTCGAAAAAATCGTGTCGAAGTCTGCCTTCGGATGGACGATCGGCTGAGTCCAAACGAGAGCCAGCCGCCATTCGCCCCGCTTTTCGAACGAAAATCGCGCCCGGCCATCCGCGTCGGTGATGACCGGCGTGCCATGTTTGGCCGGACGATGCAGTGGTTCCAGCACGATGCTGGCGCCGGCGAGCGGTTTACCGCGATAGAAGACGCGCACCGGCAGGGCTTCGTCGGCGGACAGCGCATAGGGGTTTTTCTCCGGCACGATTTCCAAGGTCAGACCCATCGGTTGGGTAACCTGATTGGTGATCGTCGTGCCGATTTGCACCAGCGCCTTGGCCCGGCGGGAATAATATTCCCGCCCCCGCGCGTTGCTCGTGCCATCCGCCTTGCGCTTGTCGAGCGCTGGGGTCAGCCCTTCATGTTTGGCATAGGCGTTGAACTCTTCGGCGGGCAGATCGCTCTCTGACGGGTTGCTGACGAAGGCGACGACATGCGTGCCTGCGCCCGACAGGGTCAGTTGCGCCCCGCCGGCATGGTCGTCCTGGCTGGTGACCACCTGTGAAAGTTGATCCGTGATCCTGTCATTCGGTGCGATACTCTGCAAACTCACGATCTTGTGCCATTGGGTATCCCATCGTTCGACGGCCGCCGGGTCGCCGATCAGAAATTCAATCGCAAAGGGCGCGCCATCCGCCTGCCGATAATCGGCCGTGTCGATCCAGAAATCATGCGCCAGAGCTGGCGCAGCGGTCAGGCAAAGCAAGGCAGAGATTAGGCGGCGCATGGGAACTCCCGATTTTCTCCCACGCTATCGGGCACGCTGCGGGCGGCTATGGGGCAAATGCCCGATGGGCGATCAGCGAAACACCCATTGCCGGTTCAATCCGAACATGACGGCGGGGGTGATGAAGACCATCGCGGGGATGGGGGACCATGCGGGCCAGCGCATATGGGTGACGCACAGATAGACCCAGAGCGCGTTGAGCGCGTAGCTGATGAGCGATACGGCGACGAACTTTGCGCCGCGCGCGGCATGGCTTGCCTCGCCGCCATGGCCGCGGAAGGTGAAGAGGCTGTGGCTGACATAGCCGATGGCGACCGCCGCGAGATAACCGATCAGGTTGGCGGCCTGCGGATGGAAGCCAGCCAGAGCCGCGAGGGTCCAGTAGATCGCCGCCTGGCAGGCGGTGACGAACAGGCCGGTCACGCCATAGCGGACGATCTGCCAGAACAGCGCGCCATGGTCTGCATAATATCGTGACAGGATTTTCATGGGCACCCCGTTGCGCTTTGGTTCGCAGCCTCTAATCCACAGCCATGACCTTGCATAGTCGCGAACCCCTGCGCGCCCGCGCCCTTTGCTGGATGGCGATCCTGACCGCTTATGCGCAGCGGCACTGGAAATGGCTGACCCTGCTGATCTGGATCGTGATCGCGGTCACCATGGTCGCGACCCGCTGGCCCGCCATCCACTGGCTGGTGCTGAGCGATACCGACGACAATATCCGCTATGTGCAGGTGAAGGACTGGCTGGCCGGGCAGGGCTGGTATGATCTGCGCCAATATCGGCTCGATCCGCCGGGCGGGGCCAATATCCACTGGTCGCGGCTGGTCGATTTGCCGATTGCGGGCCTGATACTGTTCTTCCGGGCCTTTGTCGATCAGGGGCTGGCCGATCGTCTGGCTTGCGGCGTCGCGCCGTTGTTGCCGTTGTTGCTGCTGATGCTGAGCCTGGGCTTTATCGGGCGGCGGCTGGCCGGGCCGAACGGCTGGCTGCTGGCGGTGCTGGCACCGCTCGCCGCACAGATGGGGCTGGGCATGTATGCGCCGATGCGGATCGACCATCATGGGTGGCAACTGGCGCTGGCGGTGACGATGCTGGCAGGTGTGATCGACACCAACCGGCTGCGCGGCGGGGTGATGGCGGGGGTCAGCAGCGCGCTGTCGATCGCAATCGGCATGGAGATGATCGTCTATCTGGCGGCGGGCGGCGGGTTGATCGCGCTGCGATGGGTATTCCGGCCGGGGGCGGAGCGGCGGATGCTGCCCTATGCGCTGAGCCTGGGGGGCGCGACGTCGCTCTGTTATCTGCTGTTCGCCAGCTATGCCAATCGCGAAATGGTGTGCGATGCGCTCTCGCCCATCTGGGTCGCCGTGTTCGGCGCGGCGTCGGCGGGCATGGTGCTGTTGTCGCTGGCGCCGCTTCGTGGTTGGGCGGCGCGGCTGGCAGCGGGCGCGGTGGTGGGCGGGGCGGTTGCGATCTTCTTCTGGCTGAACTGGCCGCAATGCCTGTCCCCCTATCAGATTTCGCCGGAGCTGGAGCGGTTGTGGCTGGCCAATATCCGCGAGGCCAAGCCGATCACGGCGCAGGCGCAGAGCATGGTCGTGCCGCTGCTGGCGATCCCGCTGGCGGGGTTGATCGGGCTGGTCTGGGCGCTGTGGGATGCGCGGCGCGACGGCGAGCGGCTCTGGGCCTGGGCGACGGTGGGCTTGATGATGGTCTTTGCGACCGCGTTGCTCTTCTGGCAGTTGCGCGCTGGGCCGGCGGCGCAATTGCTGGCGATCCCGCCTGCCGCCTGGGCCGCGCACCGGCTGATCGCGATGATCCTGACGGGGCCGCGCCGGGCGCGCATAGGGGCGGGGGCAGGGGTGGCGTTGCTGGCGGCGATCGCCTGCGCCTATCCGCTTTATCCGCAGGTGGTGAAGCTTTATCAGGAAGCTACGGGCACGAAGCCCAAGCCGTGGCGGCCGTCGGCGATCGCCCGCACCGATGCGATCAAGAAGGCGAACGGGCGGTGTCGCACCCTGCCCGCGCTGGAGGTGCTGGACCAGTTGCCGCCCGCGACGATCTTCACCATGGTCGATCTGGGGCCGCGGCTGATCGCGACGACCCATCATAGCGCGCTGGCCGGTCCCTATCATCGCAACGGGGCGACGATATTGGACATCCACCATGCCTATGACGGCCCGGCCGAGGCCTTCCGCCCGATCGCGGCGAAGCATCATGCGACCTATCTGCTGGTTTGCCCGAACTTCCCGGAAGGCACCATCTATCAGTCGCGCAGCCCGCGCGGCTTCTATGCCGGGCTGATGCGGGGGACGATCCCTCGCTGGCTGGCGCCGGTGGCGCTCAAGACCGGCATGACTTTGCCCTATCAGCTTTACAGAATCGACTATTCAGCGCCGGGCGGCGAAAAAGTCGCGGAGCAGCGCTGAGGCTTCGGCTTCGGCCAGGCCGCCATAGACGTCCGGCCGGTGCAGGCATTGCGACTGGGCAAAGAGGCGCGGCCCCTGTTCGATCGCGCCACCCTTGGGATCGCCGACGGCGTAATAGAGCCGCGCGATGCGGGCGTGGGATATGGCGCCCGCGCACATGGGGCACGGCTCCAGCGTAACCCACAGGTCGCAGCCAGTGAGGCGATAGTCGTTCAGATGGGTGGCCGCCGCACGCATGGCGACGATTTCGGCATGGGCGGTCGGATCATTGTCGCGGCGATTGCGATTCTGGCCCTCGCCGATGATCGCGCCATCCTTTGTCACCACCGCGCCGATCGGCACTTCGCCTGCCGCCTGCGCCAGTAGGGCGAGGTCAAGCGCGCGGCGCATGGGCGCGGGGAGGGGAAAGGGCGGGGCCATGAGCCCCGCCGTTACAGGATCGGTGCGCGTCGCGAAAGTATCAGGGCTTCCTGACCGCGACGGTGGGCACTTCGACCGTTTCATTGCGGGTGCCGACTTCGACCTTGGCGACGTTCGCTTCATATTTAGGGAGCGCGCCTTCCTTGACCGCGATTTCGGGCAAGCGGCCCTCGGCGGTTTTCTGAAGATCGATGAATCCGGTTGCTATCCCGACGCCGACCACGATAAGCGCGATCAGCAACAGTCCGCCAATGAAACGCATAAATTCCTCCTGTATCCGATTGGAGGAAAGAACGCCGGGGCAGGCGAAATGGTTGCGCAAGCGCCACGATCGACAGCTAAGACCGGCAGGGCAAATTTACGCGCGTGGTTGACGCTGGCCGCGAATCTGTTTATCGGCGCGGCTTTCCGAACGAACCCGAATTCAAAGGTTGAATGACTATGTCGCGCATTTGCGAGCTGACCGGCAAGGGTCGCCAGGTGGGTCACAATGTTTCCCACGCCAATAACAAGACCAAGCGCGTGTTCCTGCCGAACCTGCAGAACGTGTCGCTGATCTCCGAATCCCTGGAAACCAGCGTCAAGCTGCGCGTGTCGACCCATGGTCTGCGTTCGGTCGAACATAATGGCGGCCTGGACAACTGGCTGGTCAAGACCAGCGACGACAAGCTGTCGCTGAAGGCCCGTCGCCTGAAGCGCGACATCGTCAAGAAGAAGGCTGCCGTCGCAGCCTGATTTCTTCCGATTCGTTTCGGCATAAGGAGCGGCCTGGCGACAGGCCGCTTTTTTGCGTTACCCCTCCCCCCTGCGGGAGGGGGGAACAAGATCAATCCAGCCCTAACTTCAGCAGCAGCGTGCGCTGGAAAAATTCGTGATTGTCGTCCGACACGATCCAGATGATCGGCCGGCCGCCTTCCTGGCTGACCGCGATCCCTTCGAAATTATCGGCCAGCAGCGGCGGAGCCAGCCGGGCGAGGGTGCGGGCTTTCAACGCCGTGCCCGGTTCCAGCCGTTCGGGCAGATCGACGAGCGCGATGGTGGCGGTGAAGAGTTGCTCCACCGTAAGGCGGCGGTTGAGCACCAGCAGGTGACGGTCGTCCAGCGCGACCGCGTCGGTCGGGCGATAGCCGCGCGGCGGCGTGTAGCGCAGGTGGACGGGGGCGGGCGTGTCCTTTTCCGCCGGGTCGCCCGCGAACAACAAGGTGTCGTGCCGTCCGTCGGGCGTCATCCCCATTTCACCGATCGCCAGGAAACGACCGTCGGGCAGGCGGGCGAGCGATTCGATCGATCCGGTCTTGGGCCAGGCGAGGATTTCGGGCCAGGTCCGGCACGCCTCCACCCGCGCAAAGCCGGGCGCGTAGCGGCAGATCGCCTGTTGCAGTTCGAAGCCCACCCAATAGCGACCGGTCGCCGGATCGCGGGTCATCGATTCCGAATCCCAGGCCCACCAGGGACGATTGCGATCCTGCGCGCGGACAGGCAGGGGGGCGATGAAGGGATGGCCTTCGCCATCGCCGGGGCCGATATGGAAGCCCATCAAGATGCCGGAATCGCTGAGGCCCAGCAGGTCGCCTGCGGGTGACACCAGCAGCGCTGACAGGCCGCCAAAGCCGGGATTGGCGCTCTTCAGTTCCCAACCGCCCAAATAGGCGAGCGCGCCCACATGATTGAGCGCAGGATCGATGCTGCTGAGCGGCAAGGCGCGCGCCGTTACCAGCAGCGCCCCGGCCTGGACCGTTTCAGGCTTGCTCATATGCGGAGCCGGCAGCAGCAGCAGGGCAAGGGCAAGGACGATCAGGATTCGCTGCATCGCGCCTGCCATAGGGCATAATCCGGCAGGACGCAGCAGGGCTGTGACGGGTCGTTTCCATCTGAACGGCGGCTGTCACCCTTATTCAGGCTCGGCTCAAGCCGACTCATCCATAAGGACGTCAATCGAAGGGCAATCCCGTGTTTTTTCATGCGACCGCCCAAGAGGATGGTAATTGAGGAGCAACGCCATGAAGATGCAATTTCTGATGAAGATGGGAGCCGCCCTGGCATTGGGCGCTGTATCGCTGACGGCCGTGACGGCTACCCCTGCGATGGCGCGCGATCATTATGCGCGCGGCTATGATCGCGGCGATTATTATCGCGGTGGTTATGACCGTGGTGGTTATGACCGGGGCTATCGCGGCTATGACCGTGGTGATCGCGGTTATCGTGGATATAATCGCGGCTATCGCGGCGACGGCTATTATCGCAACAGCTATCGCGGTGGATACCGTGGCGGCTATCGCTGCCGGGACAATGGCACGGGCGGCACCATCATCGGTGCGATCGCCGGTGGCCTGCTGGGCAATGAAGTCGGCCGGGGTTCGGGCCGCTATGGCCGTCGTGGCGATGGCACCGCGGGTGCCATCATCGGCGCGGGCGTGGGTGCGCTGGCCGGACGGGCGATCGACCGCAACTGTTAAGATGCCGACGCATTGACGATCGGGAAGGGCCGTCCTGCAAGGGGCGGCCTTTTCCTATGTCAGGGGGCGGGCTGTGGCGCGGGCGGCGTCCGGTTCCGATCGGCGCGTGCGGCTGCGACCGCGGCGGGATTGAGGCCGGGATCGGCGCTCTGGGCGGCTCCGGTGCGCGCGTCCAATTGGGCGGCGGCTTCATTGAGCGCCTTGGCTTCACCGGCGCTGACGCCGCCGACGCCGTCTTGCGACCCGGACCCGCAGGCCGCCAGCGCGCATGCGGCAGCCATCGATAGGAAGATGCGGATCATAGGCGGCACTCCAAAGAAAGGGCCGCGCCGTTGCCGGTGCGACCCCCTTCATAACTTCAAGACCCGAACGGGACCTGATTACATCGCGTTGGCGACGTTGTTGGTCGCGTTCGACGCTGCGTTCGCGGCGTTGTCGGCAGCGTTCAGCGCAGCGTTCATGGCGTTGTCGGCAGCGTTCGACGCGTTCTCGGCCGAGTTGGCGGCGTTGTTGGCGGCGTTTTCGGTGCCGCCCGAGCAAGCGGCCAGGCCGAGCGAAGCCGCGAGAACGAGCGAAAGAGCGATAGACTTGGTCATGGGCAGAAACCCCTCTCTGAGAAAAACAAATTGCAGACCACTCTCGGAGAAAAGCTCACCCCCCATTGCGCCTGCGCGCCGATTCGTAATGCTTTGAGCGGGGCAAGGCAATCCCATTCATGCGGGCGAAAGGTCGATCCTGCGCCGTTTTGTTGCAGTGCAGTCCAAAAATGCCCAATCAAACGACCGCATTGACGTATATAAAGATTTCTTTATATGATGTGTCCATGCAGGCGGCACTCGATATTTTCCGGGCATTGGGCGACCCGACGCGCTTGCGCATCATCCACCTGTTGCGGGCGATGGAGCTGGCGGTGGGGGAGATTGCGCAGGTCGTGGGGCAGAGCCAGCCGCGCGTGTCGCGCCATGTCCGCATCCTGGCGGAAGCGGGACTGGTGGAGCGGCGCAAGGAAGGCAATTGGGTGTTCCTGCGCCTGGGCAAGGCGCGGGTAGTCGCGCCCTTCCTGGCCCTGTTCGAGCGGTTGGAGCCATCCGACAGCGAGGCTTTGTGGCAGGCGGCCGACCTGGCGCGGCTGGCCGCGGTGCGCGCCGATCGCGCCCGCGCGGCCGAAAGCTATTTCGCCGAACATGCCGAGGAATGGGACGCGATCCGTTCGCTCCATGTCGCCGAAGCCGAAGTGGAGGCGGCGATGACCGCGCTGCTGGGGCGCGAGCCGATCGGCCATCTGCTCGACATTGGCACCGGCACCGGCCGGATGATCGAATTGCTGGGCGACGCCGCGGATGCGGTGACGGCGCTCGACCGCAGCCCCGACATGTTGCGGCTGGCCCGCGCCAAGCTGCCGCAGGATGCGGGCGACAAATATGCGCTGTTGCTGGGCGATTTTTCCGCCTTGCCGCTGGCGCCGAGCAGCGCCGATACGGTGGTGCTGCATCAGGTGCTGCATTATGCGCAGGCGCCCGAACTGGTCATTGCGGAGGCCGCGCGCGTGACGGCAGCGAACGGCCGTGTGCTGATTGCCGATTTCGCGGCGCATGAACGGGAAGAGCTGCGGTTGCGCGACCAGCATGCGCGGTTGGGCTTTTCCGACGAACAGATTGAAAGCTGGTTCGCGCAGGCGGGCCTGGCGCTGGAGCGGGTGGAGACATTGCCCGGCCAGGAATTGACGGTGCAACTGTGGCTGGGACGGCGCCAGAATGCCAATGTCCTGCCCATCGAAGGACGTATTTCTGCATGACCCTGAATGATCCCGCAGCACCGCTTTATGCGGACCTGGCCGGCGACGCCCAGGTAAGTTTCGAATTCTTCCCGCCCAAGACGGAGAAGATGGAAGTGCAGCTGTGGTCGGCGATCGAGACATTGGCGCCGCTGGCCCCCAAATTCGTGTCCGTCACCTATGGCGCGGGCGGCTCCACGCGCGAGCGGACGCATAATACGGTGGCCCGCATCGCCAGGGAAACCCCGCTGGCCGCCGCTGCCCATCTGACCTGCGTGGGCGCGAGCAAGGACGAGATCGGCGAAGTCGCCGACGCCTATTGGGAGGCGGGGGTGCGCCATATCGTGGCGCTGCGCGGCGATCCGCCCGAAGCGGGCGGCACGTTCGAACCCCATCCGCAAGGCTATCAGGGCGCCGCCGACCTGGTCGAGGGGCTGATGAAGCGCCATCCGTTCGAGATTTCGGTATCGGCCTATCCCGAAGTCCATCCGGAGGCGGCGAGCGCGCAGAGCGATCTCGATAACCTGAAGCGCAAGCTGGACGCCGGGGCGACCCGCGCGATCACCCAATTCTTCTTTTCGCCCGAAGCCTATTTCCGCTTCCTCGACAAGACGGCGGCGGCAGGCATTACAGCGGACATCGTGCCCGGCATCATGCCGGTCAGCAATTTCGCCGCGACCCAGCGCATGGCGGCGATGTGCAACACCGCCATGCCCAGTTGGATGGGCCGCCTGTTCGAGGGGCTGGACGATCATCCCGGCTCGCGCCAACTGGTATCGGCGACGATCGCGGCCGAACTGTGCCGCAGCCTTTATACAGGCGGCGTGCGCGACTTTCATTTCTACACGCTCAACCGGGCCGAACTCAGCTTTGCGATCTGTCATTTGCTGGGGCTTCGCGCCAAGGCGGCGGCGGACGTAACTCTGTGATAATTTCCCCGTTCGTCCTGAGTAGCCATTGAGCGAAGTCGAAATGGCGTATCGAAGGATGCTTCGATACGAGGCTTCGACAAGCTCAGCCTCTACTCAGCACGGACGGATTTTAGTGGCGGGAAGAATGAAGTGAACGCTGAAGCACAATTGCGCGCCCTGGCGGCGGACAAGATCCTGATCTTCGACGGCGGCTATGGCACGTCGATCCAGAAACATGGGCTGACCGAAGCGGATTATCGCGGGTCGCTCGATCTGGCCAAGGACCAGAAGGGCAATAACGACCTGCTGTGCCTCACACGGCCGGACATCGTGGAGGGCATCCACAGCGCCTATCTGGAAGCGGGCGCGGATATGATCGAGACGAACACGTTTAGCTCGACCAAGATCGCGATGGCGGATTATGGCTGCGAACATCTGGTGTGGGACATCAACATTGCGGCGGCCAAGCTGGCGCGCAGCGCGTGCGAGAAGGCGACGGCGGCCGATGGCAAGCCGCGTTTCGTGTGTGGTTCGATCGGCCCGACCAACAAGACGCTGTCGATATCGCCCGACGTCAACGATCCCGCCTATCGCGAGGTCGATTATGATACGCTGAAAGCCGATTATCGCGAACAGTGCGAGGCGCTGATCGCGGGCGGGGTGGACTTCCTGCTGGTCGAAACCTGTTTCGACACGCTGAACGCCAAGGCGGCGGGCATGGCCGCGCGCGAGGCGGAGGAGGCATCCGGCCGGTCCGTGCCGCTGATGCTGAGCTTCACCATCACCGACATGTCGGGGCGCAACCTGTCGGGCCATACGATCAACGCCTTCTGGTATTCGCTGCGCCATTTGAAACCGCTGACCATCGGCGTGAATTGCGCGTTCGGGGCGGATCTGCTGCGGCCCTATCTGGCGGAATTGTCGAAAAATGCCGACACGCTGATCCTGGCCTATCCCAATGCGGGGTTGCCCAACGAACTGGGGCAATATGACGAACTGCCCGAAACCACCGCGCGGCTGATCCGCGACTGGGTGGACGAAGGACTGGTCAATATGGTCGGCGGTTGTTGCGGCACGACGCCGGCGCATATCGGTGCGGTGGCCAAGGCGCTGGACGGGCACAAGCCGCGCGTGGTGCCGGAATTGCCGGTGGTGACGCGGCTCGCGGGCCTCGAACCGATGCATATCGCGGCCTGAACCCAACCGCCGTTCGTGTCGAGCGTAGTCGAGACACGGGCGCGAATGCTTCTCGACTTCGCTCGAAGCGAACGGATCTTAAAAAATGACCACCAAATCGACCGCCACCTTCGTCAATATCGGCGAACGCACCAACGTCACCGGATCGGCCAAGTTCAAGAAGCTGATCATGGCGGGCGATTATGCCGCAGCCATCGACATCGCGCGCGAGCAGGTGGAGAATGGCGCGCAGATCGTCGACGTGAACATGGACGAAGGGCTGCTCGACGCGGTCGAGGCGATGACGACGTTCCTCAAGCTCATGACGTCGGAGCCGGACATCAGCCGGGTTCCGGTGATGATCGACTCTTCGAAGTGGGAAGTGATCGAGGCGGGTCTGAAATGTGTCAGCGGCAAGCCGATCGTCAATTCGATCAGCATGAAGGAGGGCGAGGAAGCCTTTCTGTTCCATGCCCGCAAATGCATGGCCTATGGCGCGGCCGCGGTCATCATGGCGTTCGACGAGACGGGGCAGGCGGACACGCAGGCCAGAAAAGTCGAGATTTGCGAGCGCGCCTACAAGCTGCTCATGACCATCGGCTTCCCGCCCGAAGACATCATTTTCGATCCCAATATCTTCGCGGTGGCGACGGGGATCGAGGAGCATAATAATTACGGCGTGGACTTCATCGAGGCGTGCCGCGAGATCAAGAAGCGCTGCCCGCATGTCCATATTTCGGGCGGGCTGTCCAACTTCTCCTTCTCGTTCCGCGGCAACGAGCCAGTGCGCCGGGCGATGCATTCGGTGTTCCTCTACCACGCCATTCCGGCTGGGCTGGACATGGCGATCGTCAATGCGGGCCAGCTCGACGTCTATGACACGATCGACCCGGCGCTGCGCCAGGCGTGCGAAGACGTGCTGCTGAACAGCGATCCCGAAGCGGGCGATCGCCTCGTCACGCTGGCCGAAAGCTATCGCGGCAAGGATGCGGCGGTCGAAAAGGCGGCGCAGGAATGGCGCGGCTGGCCGGTCGCCAAGCGGCTGGAACATGCGCTGGTCAAGGGCATCGACATGTATGTGGTCGACGATACCGAGGAAGCCCGCCTGGCCGCCGAAAAGCCGATCCATGTGATCGAGGGGCCGTTGATGGACGGCATGAACGTGGTGGGCGACCTGTTCGGCGCGGGCAAGATGTTCCTGCCACAGGTGGTGAAATCCGCCCGCGTCATGAAGAAGGCGGTCGCTCATCTTCTGCCCTATATCGAGGCGGCCAAGGAGCCGGGCGCCAAGGGCAAGGGCAAGATCATCATGGCGACGGTCAAGGGCGACGTCCATGATATCGGCAAGAATATCGTGGGCGTCGTGCTGCAATGCAACGGCTTCGACGTGGTCGATATGGGCGTGATGGTGCCGTGGCAGGACATCATCAAGGCCGCGAACGATCATGACGCCGACATGATCGGCCTGTCCGGCCTCATCACCCCCTCGCTGGACGAGATGGTGACGGTAGCGCAGGAAATGCAGCGCGCGAACATGGTGATGCCGCTGCTGATCGGCGGCGCGACGACATCGCGCGTGCATACCGCGCTGCGCATCGACCCGGCCTTCACCGGGCCGGTGGTGCATGTGCTGGACGCCAGCCGCGCCGTGGGCGTGGCGACCGCGTTGGTGTCCGAAACGCAAAAGGACGCCTTCGTGCAGAAAACGAAGGACGACTATGAGCATGTCCGCGTCGCCCGCGCGAACAAGGGGCAAAGCGCGCTGGTGAGCATCGAGGATGCCCGCGCCAATGGCTTCGAGATTGACGAGAGCCTGAAGGCGCCCCGGCCGCGCCTGCCCGGTGTCCATCGCTTTCCGAACTGGGATCTGGCGGACCTGGTGCCCTATATCGACTGGACGCCCTTCTTCCGCGCGTGGGAACTGGCCGGCAATTATCCCGCGATCCTGACCGATCCGGTGGTGGGTGAAAGCGCGTCCAGCCTGTTTGCGGATGCGCAGGCGATGCTGGACAAGATCGTCAACGACAAGTGGCTGACCGCGCGCGGCGTCGCTGGCCTGTGGCCCTGCCGCCGCGAGGGCGACGACATCATCGTCCATGTCGAGGATGAAAAGCATGTCACCCTGCCGATGCTGCGCCAGCAGATCCAGAAGCGGGAAGGGCGCGCGAACATGTGCCTGGCCGACTTCATCAGCCATGATGGCGACTGGATCGGCGGCTTTGCGGTGTCGATCCACGGTATCGAACCGCATCTGGCGCGCTTCAAGAATGCGATCGACGATTATTCGGACATTTTGCTCAAGGCGCTGGCCGACCGTTTCGCCGAAGCCTTTGCCGAACGCCTTCACCATTATGTCCGCACGGCCCTGTGGGGCTATGCCGAGGGCGAGCAGCTGACCAACGATGCGCTGATCAAGGAACAATATCGCGGCATCCGCCCGGCGCCCGGCTATCCCGCCTGCCCGGAGCATAGTTTGAAGCCGATCCTGTTCGACATGCTGGACGCCCATCATGCGACCGGCGCGACGCTGACGGAGAGTTTCGCGATGCTGCCGACCGCGGCGGTCAGCGGTTTTTACTTCGGCCACGCCCAGGCCGAATATTTTGGCGTCGCCCGCGTGGGCCGTGACCAGTTGGAAGATTATGCCCAGCGGCGCGGCATCGACCTTGAAACGGCGGAGCGCTATCTGCGTCCCAATCTGGATTAAGATAAGGAAAACAACCGCTTGTTGCATTATCCAGAATAAATCATGCCGTCCGATGTCGATTCTTCCGGTCGACATCGGGGGGGATTCCTATGAAGATCATGTCTATTGCCTTGGGCGCTTGCGCCCTGATGCTTGCCGCGCCTGCTGTCGCTGGCGACCAGGACTTCACGCTGTTCCACAAGACCGGCTATGATATCGCCGAAGTTTATGTCTCGCCCGCCAAGTCGAAAAACTGGGGCGAGGATGTGATGGAGGATGAGGTGCTGGAGGACGCGCACTCGGTTCCGATCACCTTCAAGGCGAAGAACGCTATCTGCAATTACGACCTGAAGGTCATCTTCACCGACGGCGACGAAGCCTATTGGACCAATTTCGACCTCTGCACGATCAGCAAGATCCAGATTTTCTGGAACCAGAAGACGCAGAAGGCGACCGCCAAATGGGAATGATGCGGCGTTAACGTGGGGGACCGCTTCCGTCCCGCGATGGGGCGGTTTTTCGTTAACCATATCCGTGCGTTGGCGCATGGGGGCAGGCACTGTAGGCCTGTCGCCATGCGCATCTTGTCCACGACTCTGTTGCTGTCCGCAGCCATCACCGCCACCGCCTTTGCCCAGGGCGGCGGCGCGCCCTTCACCGTGGCGGAAACCGGCCGCGCCTATGCCCGACTGGGCGATGCGCTGGGCGCGATCGGCGACGGGCGCGGAACGGTCGTGGTCGCGCCTGGCACCTATCGGCAATGCGCGGTGCAGCAGGGCGGCGACGTCACCATCCGCGCGGCGACGCCGGGCACGGCGATTTTCGACGGCGTGGTATGCGAGGGCAAGGGTGGGTTCGTCCTGCGGGGCCGGGCCAGCACGGTCGATGGCATCATCTTCCAGAATATGCGCGTGCCTGACGGCAACGGTGCGGGCATCCGGCTGGAAAGCGGCAATCTGACCGTCCGCAACAGCCTGTTCCGCAACAGCGAAGAGGGCATCCTGACTGGCGATTATGACGGCGGTCAGGTCGTCATCGACAAATCGACCTTTCGCCATCTGGGCCGCTGCGACCGCGACCTGGATTGCGCGCACGGCATCTATATCGGGCGGCTCGCCAGCCTGACCGTCACCAACAGCCGGTTCGACCAGGGCGATGGCGGCCATTATCTGAAAACCCGCACCGCCCGCGTGACCATCAGCGGCAACAGTTTCGATGACAGCGCCGGCAAGCTGACCAATTATATGATCGATCTGTCCAACGGTGCGACCGGCACGATCACCGGCAATGAGATGGTGCAGGGCAGGGACAAGGACAACTGGTCCGCCTTCATCACCGTGGCCCCCGAAGGCCGCGAACATTCGAGCGCCGGGCTGGTGATCGAGGGCAACAAGGCCGGATTCGTGCCGGGCGTGGATCGCAATTCGACCTTCGTCGCCAATTTCACCGACGATGCGGTGCGGATCGGCGCGAACCAATTGGCGCCCAGCATGAAGGTCAAGGACCGGCGCTGACTCGCGCCCATGGGCGTGATAGGGGTGCGTCATGCGAACCACCTACGACAGCGCGACCGTCCGCCTCTATCATCTGGGCGACGATGGTGCGGCCATGACGATCCTGTACGGACCTTTCAGCGAAGCGATGCGCGTGGCGGAGCAGCAGCCGGAAGATGTGCAGGACGGGCTGTATCTGGCGACCGACAATGATGTGGTCGCCTATCTGGACCTGATCGAGGAATAGTCAGCCGCCGCCCAGCAGCGCAAGCTGTTGGCGCAGCACGTCCAGATTATGCCGGGCGAGATGACTGCCGCGTCCTTCCACCGATCCTTCCAGGTCCGGCCGCTCACCGATGGCCAGACAGCGTTCCCAGGCGGTCGCCGCCAAAGGCAGCCATTCGTCCAGCGCATGGGCCGGATCGGCCAGCGCCCGGTCCATCGCGAGGTTGCCCAGCACGAAGAAGAAGTCGGGCGAATCGGGCCAGTGGGGCATCTGCTCTCCGGCGATCGCGATGGCTTCCTCCGCGGCACCTGACTGGCCGAGGCAATGGAGCCGGCGGATCAGCAAGGCGTGGGTCCAGGGCGCGCCGTCGGGCGTGCGGGCGGCGGCCTGATCGTACCAATCCGCCGCCCGGCCATAGTCGCGGGCCGTCTCCGCCTCCTTGCCTAGCTGGTAGAGGATATAGGGGTTGTCGGGATCGTTGCTTAATTCCGCCAGCAGCATTGGCGTGTTGCGATCACGCTTGCCCGCCGCCTGCGCATCCTCATAGCCGTCATGGTCGATCAGCAGGTCGATCCGCTCGACTAGCAGGTCCGATTGGGGCTGTTCATGGATGCGCCCGGCATAGCGGACGCCGCGCGGCAGCAGCCGGGCGATCCAGCTGCGGGTCGCAGGCGCGGGCGCAGCGGACGGTTGGGGCAGGTCGAAGCTGCTGCGGATGCACAGAGCGCCCAGCCGTGGCGGGCCGTCGCACCAGCCGCGTAGCGCCTCGCCGCCGGACGCGATCCATTCGTCGGCGTCGATCACCAGATTCCAGTCCGCATCGGCCAGCGCCAGCACATGGTTGCGCGCGGCGGCAAAATCGTCGGGCCAGTCGAGGTGATGGACCTGCGCGCCACATTGCCGCGCGATCGCCACGCTATCGTCGGTCGATCCGGTGTCGAGCACGACCATGGCGTCCACATAAGGCCGCACGCTGTCGAGGCAGCGGGCGATGCAGCGCGCCTCGTTGCGCATGATGAGCGTCGCGGCGATCCGGGGCGGGGTGGCGGTCATGGCCCTGTGTCGCGCGTGCGGCCTAAAAACCCGTTAACCATCAGCAAAGCCAAAAGGCGCGCGGGTGCGGCGATAATCGTCGGGGAGCATGTCGCGGCCGATCGGCGGGGCGGATCGGGCCATGCACTGGGCGCGGTGACAAAGGCGGCAGGTGACGCCGATCGGGGTCGGTTCGGGCGGGGGGGCGTCCTGGGCATAGATCAGGCGATGGGCGTGGTCCGCCGCGCAGCACAGCGCGATGGCGCGTTCCACCCTGGGCGCACCCCAGCCGCCACCGCCCGCCGTCACCGTGCGCGCGATCGAAAAGAAGCGCTGGCCGTCGGGCAGTTCCAGCCATTGCGTCACCACCTCCCGTGGGGTTTCGAACACGCGATGCACCGACCAGAGCGGGCAGGAGCCGCCATGGCGGGCGAAGGGGAAGCCCGCGCCGTCAAGCCGCTTCGACACATTGCCGGCCGGATCGACGCGCAGGAAGAAGAAGGGGACGCGTTCCTGCCCCGGCTTTTGCAGGGTGGTGAGGCGATGGGCGGTCTGTTCGAAACTGGCGCCGAACTGGCGGGCGAGCGCCTCCACGTCGTAGCGGCGCGCTTCGACCGCCTTGGCGAAGGCGGTATAGGGCATCAGGATCGCGGCCGCGCCGTAGCTGGCCAATGCGCGGCGGGCGAGGCGCTGGCCGCTTGTCCCGGAGAACTGCCCGTCCTTCAGGATCGCGTCAAAAAGTTTGCGCATTTCCAGATAGGCGATCTGGAGCGCCAGTTGGAAAGCGGAACTCGCACCGTCCAGCGTATCGTCCAGCAGCACCGCGTCGCGATGGCGATCGAGCCGGCGCATCGACCCGGCCATGACGTCGGAGGGCAGGCGGCGAACGCGCAGATTGTGGCGCGATTTCAGCCAGGCGGTCAGGCCGCCTTCGGCCTCCGCCTCCGCCGCCAGCTTCTCGGCCGCGTCGTCCAGCAGGGGGAAGCTGTTGCGGCGGGCGGCGAGGAAACGGCGCGATTCGGCGACGGGATCGGCGACATCCTCTTGTGGCTCGGACCCCGCGCCGCGATCGGCCAGCGCCAGATGTTCCTCGCGATAGCTGGTGTAGAGACGCAGCAACGCCTCGGTGATGCCGGGATAATTGACCGCGACGTCGCCGGTGGCCAGACCCGGCAGGTCGATGTCGGCGAACATCGGGTCTTTGAGCACCGCCTGCAATCGCGCGGTCTGCTCCGCGCCGCCATCGCCCGCGACCTCCGCCATGTCCAGCTTGTAGGTGCGCGCCAGGCGCAGCAGCATATCGGCGGTCAGCGGCCGCTGGTTGCGTTCCAGCAGCGCGACATAGGAGGCGGAAATGTCGAGGTCGGCCGCCATGTCCGCCTGCGTCAGGCCGAGGTCGCGCCGCAGCCGCCGCAGTCGCGGTCCCATATAGACGGGTCGATCCTTGGCCATGAAATCTAACTCCTGTGCAGGCTTTACAACTTTACAGCAGATTCTTGTAAAGATCGACAACTGAACTTCAACAGGACTGCCGCACCGCAGCAGGGGGGATTAGGCGGGGGCAACAGATCACCGGACGCAAGGACAACGGCCATGACCTACCAGGATAATATCGCGCAGGCGCAAAGCCTCATCGGCAGCCACCCCGGCACCTGGGACGGCATCAACGCCGAATCGGTCGCGCGCATGAAGTTGCAGAACCGCTTCAACACCGGCCTGGATATCGCGAAATATACTGCGGGCATCATGCGCCGCGACATGGCCGCCTATGATCTGGACCCGGCCAACTACACTCAGTCGCTGGGCTGCTGGCACGGGTTCATCGGCCAGCAGAAGCTGATCGCGATCAAGAAGCATTTCGGCACGACCAAGCAGAAATATCTGTACCTGTCGGGCTGGATGGTCGCCGCGCTGCGCAGCGATTTCGGGCCTTTGCCCGACCAGTCGATGCACGAAAAGACCAGCGTCGCGGCGCTGATCGAGGAACTCTACACGTTCCTGAAGCAAGCCGACGCCCGTGAGTTGGGCATGTTGTTCCGCGATCTCGACAAGGCGCGCGAGGCCGGTAATGAGGTCGAGGCCCAGCGCCTGACCCATGCCATCGATAATTTCGAAACCCATGTCGTCCCGATCATCGCAGATATCGACGCGGGCTTCGGCAATGCCGAGGCGACCTATCTGCTCGCCAAGAAGATGATCGAGGCGGGCGCTTGCGCGCTCCAGATCGAGAACCAGGTTTCGGACGAAAAACAGTGCGGCCATCAGGATGGCAAGGTCACGGTGCCGCATGAGGACTTCCTGGCGAAGGTCCGCGCCTGCCGCTACGCCTTTCTGGAACTGGGCGTCGACGATGGCATCATCGTCACGCGCACCGACTCGCTGGGCGCTGGCCTGACCAAGCAGATCGCGGTCAGCAAGGAAGCGGGCGATATCGGCGACCAGTATAACAGCTTCCTCGATTGCGAGGAGATCGATCCGGCGACGGCGAAGAATGGCGACGTCATCCTGAACCGCGACGGCAAGCTGCTGCGTCCCAAGCGCCTGCCCAGCAACCTGTTCCAGTTCCGCGAAGGCACCGGCGCGGACCGTTGCGTCCTTGACTGCATCACCAGCCTTCAGAACGGCGCGGACCTGCTGTGGATCGAGACGGAAAAGCCGCATATCGAGCAGATCGCATCGATGGTCGATCGTATCCGCGAGGTTATCCCCAACGCCAAGCTGGTCTATAATAATTCGCCCAGCTTCAACTGGACGCTGAACTTCCGCCAGCAGGTCTATGATGCCTGGGTCGAGGCGGGCAAGGATGTCAGCGCCTATGACCGCGCGCGGTTGATGAGCGCCGATTATGACGCGACCGACCTGGGCCAGGAAGCCGATGAGAAGATCCGCACCTTCCAGCGCGATGCCGCGGCACGGGCGGGGATTTTCCATCACCTCATCACCCTGCCGACCTATCATACGGCGGCGCTCAGCACCGATAACCTCGCCAAGGAGTATTTCGGCGCAGCCGGGATGCTGGGCTATGTAGAGGGCGTCCAGCGCAAGGAAATCCGCCAGGGCATCGCCTGCGTGAAGCATCAGAATATGAGCGGCAGCGACATCGGCGACGATCATAAGGATTATTTCGCCGGGGAAGCCGCGCTCAAGGCCGGCGGCGCGCATAATACAATGAACCAATTCGCGGCCTGATCTGAGCCGCTTCCCCTCAACCCGTTCAGGCTCAGGGCGAACGGAATTTGATAGCTGACGAACTTTGCGGCTCTGGCCGCTAACGAGCCAGTTCGCGGGCGCGTGCAGAGCGGCCCGCGATTTGGGTGGAAGAAACTGGACGACCCGGCGGCGCACCGCCGGGTCGTTTTTTATGTTTAAGAAGGAATGCGTGTTTCTGTGCAGGCGGGAACACGCAGCGTAATTTATGCGACGCCCATCCGCTGCCGCACCGTCTGCTTCAATATGTCGAGCGGCATCGCGCCCATGGTCAGCACGTCGTGGAAGGCCTTGAGGTCGAACCGCGCGCCTTGCTTCGCCTTCACCTCGTCGCGCAACTGCGTCCAGACGGTATGGCCGATCTTGTAGCTGCACGCCTGGCCCGGCCAGACGGTGTAGCGGTCGATCTCCCCCTGGCTGCGGCCGCGCGCGATGCCGGTGGTGGCGATGAGGTAATCCGTCGCCTTTTCGCGGCTCCACCGCTTGGCGTGCATGCCGCTATCGACCACCAGACGGGTCGCGCGGAACAGGAGCGATTGGAGATAGCCGACCTGGCCCAGAGGATCGCCTTCATACATGCCCATCTCGTCGGCCAGTTGTTCGGAATAGAGCGCCCAGCCTTCCGAATAGCCGCTGTAGAAGCCGCGGCGGCGGATCATCGGAATGGAGTCGGATTCCAGCGCTACCGTGACCTGCAAATGATGCCCCGGCACCGCTTCATGATGGGTGAGCGTCGCCAGGCCGAATTTGGGCCGGTCGAATGTATCGCGCAGGTTGATGAAATAGATGGCCGGGCGCGACCCGTCGAGCGAGGCGTTCTGATAATAGCCGCCGGGCGCGCCCGCCTGGATCGTCACGGGCACGCGGCGCACCTCGACCGGGGCCTTGGGCACGGTGTTGAACGCTTCGCCCAGCCGCGCCTGCATCGCCTTGATCTGGGTATTGAGCTGCGCCAGAAGCGCTTCGCGGCCCGGATCGGTGTTGGGGAAAAGCTGGTCGGGACGCTGGTTGAGCGCCACCAGCCGGTCGCCGACGCTGCCCTGGCTCATCCCTTCGCCCTTCAGGATCGTATCGATCCGCGCGCTGATTTCGGCCACCTGGTCCAGGCCTAGTTGGTGAATTTCATCGCCGGTCAGTTTGGTGGTGGTCGCGGCCTCGGCGGCGGCGGCGTAGAAAGCCTCGCCGTCGGGCAGGCGCCAGCAGCCCGCGTCATGGGAGGCTTTCGCGCGCAACTGCGCCACCAGTTCGCGGCGGCGATCGACGGCGGGGAAGATCTTTTCCGCGACGATCTGTTCCGCCTGGGCGGCGCGTTCGGGCGGCAGGCCGGCGGCCGCCAGTTTTTTCACGAAGGAGGCGACCAAGACCGTCTGCGCTGCGGGCTGGTCGCGGAGCGAGGCCTGCATCTTCATCGTCGTGTCGAGAATATAGTCGGGCGCGAATACGCCCTTGGCCGCGTCCGCCTTTTGCCGGTCAAGTTCCCCGTCCATCGCGGCCGGGAAGGCTTCCAGGCGCGCGAGATAGGCGTCGGCGTCCGCGGCGTCCTTCACCCGATGCTGCGAATCGAGGAAATCGGGGACTTCGCGATAGCTGCCGGTCAATTGGCTAAGGATATAGGGCGCATAGCGGCCCGCCGTTTCGCCATAGCCGAAGCGCTCGCCGCCCACGGCGCGGTCGAGTTGATAGGCGACGACGTCATAATCCAGCTGACTGGGGGCGCTCAGCTTGGCGCGATCGACGCTGGCGAGTTGTTGCGCTTGCGCCTTGGTGCGCGCAAGGTCGCGGGCCGCGCCGGCGGCGCTGGTGTCCGACAGCTTGCCGCGCAGCGCCGCGCGCGCGCCGGTGTCGAGGCCGAGGCGCGTCGCCTGCTCAGGCGATTCGGCGAGGCGGCCGTAGAAGAAGTCGTCCAGCATGGCGCGGAAACGGGTGTCGGCGCTGCCCGCCTGCGCAAAGGCGTTGGGCGTGGCGGCGACGATGGCGGTGGCGCCGCTGGTGGCGAGGAATTGGCGTCGGTTCACGACAAAGGCTCCATGGATCAGGGGAGGGCGGCAAGGGGGCACCGCCCGCGACGACGCCTTGTGCCGTGATGAGAAGGGCTTGGCTAGGCCAACCACATCCGTTCGTTTCGAGCGTGGTCGAGAAACGGCGAGGGCCGGGCTTTCGGAAATCGGGCGGACATGCCGTTCCACACACTTCTCGACTACGCTCGAAGCGAACGGGTGAGGGGGCTGATCGATAAGCCCAGCTTGTAAGCTCCTCGGATCGTTGCGGCTGTTTCGCCGCTACCCGATACGCTAAAGCGCGCGCACCTTGCACAGGGAGGAACCGCATGGCCTACACGCTCATCACCGCCAACCGCAATTATTCGAGCTGGTCGCTGCGCCCTTGGGTGCTGATGACCGCGCTGGGCATCGCGTTCGAGGACCGGGTCGAACCGTTCGCGTCCGCCACCAACTATGCCGCCTTCCGTAGTTTTTCGCCGACCGGGCAGGTGCCCGCGCTGATCGATGGGGCCAATGGGGAAGAGGGCACTGTGTGGGATTCGCTCGGCATCATCCTCTATCTCGCCGATCGCCATCCCGGCGTCTGGCCAGCGGACGAGGCCGCGCGCGCCTTCGCCCAATGCGCGACCGCGGAAATGCATAGCGGTTTTGCGACCTTGCGCAACGACTGCACCATGAATGTCGGCGTGCGCGTCGAGCCGCATTTACATTCCCCCGCGCTGGGCCGGGATATCGCCCGCCTGCGCGAACTATGGGAGCAGGGGCTGGACCGGTTCGGCGGCCCTTTCCTCGCCGGTAGCGTCTTCACCGCGATCGATGCCTTCTACGCGCCGGTGGCGTTCCGCGTGCGCACCTATGGGCTGGACGTCGGCCCGCACGCGCAAGCCTGGGTCGATCATATGCTGGCCCATCCCGCCATGCTGCGGTGGGAGGAAGCGGCGCTGGCGGAAACATGGCGCGAGGATAGCCATGAGGCGGAGATGGGCGCGGCGGGGAAGATCATCGCGGACTATCGTGCGGTGTAACTCGGCGCGCGCTGTAACATTCTTGCCCGCCTGGCGGCAAAACAGGGTATTTCGGTCGCTCACCCCCTTTCCCGATCGGTCCTACGGGTCTAGGGGGTGAGGACTATGGTTAAACCACGCACCCTCTACGAAAAGATCTGGGACGCGCACGTTGTCGAACGGCGTCCCGATGGCACCTGCCTCATCTATATCGACCGCCATCTCGTCCATGAAGTGACGAGCCCGCAGGCGTTCGAGGGGCTACGCCTTGCCGGCCGCAAAGTGCGCCGGCCCGATCTGACGCTGGCGGTGCCGGACCATAATCTGCCCACCACGCCGCGCCGCGACGCAGATGGCAAGCGCATCCCGATCGCCGATCCCGAAAGCGCGCAGCAGCTCGAAGCGCTGGAGCGCAATGCGCCGGAATTTGGCGTGCGCCTGATCGGCGACGCGGATGTGGAACAGGGCATCGTCCATGTCGTCGGCCCGGAACAGGGCTTCACCCTGCCGGGTACCACGCTGGTCTGCGGCGACAGCCATACCTCCTCGCATGGTGCGCTGGGCGCGCTGGCCTTCGGCATCGGCACGTCGGAGGTCGAGCATGTACTGGCCACCCAAACGCTGCTGCTCAAGCAATCCAAGACCATGGCCGTCGTGGTCGAAGGCGCACTGGCGCCCGGCGTCACGGCGAAGGATGTCGCGCTGGCGATCTGCGGCACGATCGGCACGGCGGGCGGCACCGGCTATGTCATGGAATATTGCGGCTCCGTCTTCCGCGACATGTCGATCGAGGGGCGGTTGACCGTCGCCAACATGTCGATCGAGGCGGGCGCGCGATCGGGCCTGTTCGCGCCCGACGACAAAACCTTCGCCTATATTGAGGGCCGTCCGATGGCGCCCAAGGGTGCGGACTTCGATGCGGCGGTCGCCTATTGGCGGACTCTGCATACGGACGAGGGTGCGGTCTTCGACAAGACCGTGGTGATCGACGCCGCCGACATCGCGCCCAACGTCACCTGGGGCACCAGCCCGGAGGACGTCGTCGCCGTGACCGGCATGGTCCCTGATCCGCTGAGCTTCGCTGACCCGTCCAAGCAGGCGGCGGCACAAAAATCGCTCGACTATATGGGGCTGACGGCTGGGCAGAAAATGGCGGACGTCGCCATCGAACATATCTTCATCGGCAGTTGCACCAACAGCCGCATCGAGGATCTGCGCGCCGCCGCCGCGCTGCTGAAAGGCCGCCATATCGCGCCGGGCATCAAGCATGCGATGGTCGTGCCCGGTTCCGGCCTGGTCAAGCGCCAGGCGGAGGAAGAAGGGCTGGACCGCGTCTTCCTCGACGCCGGTTTCGAATGGCGCGAGCCGGGCTGTTCGGCATGCCTGGGCATGAACCCGGACAAGGTGCCCGCGGGGGAACGCTGCGCATCGACCAGCAACCGCAATTTCATGGGCCGGCAGGGACCGGGCGCACGCACCCATCTGGTGTCACCCGCCATGGCGGCGGCGGCGGCCATCACCGGTCGGTTGACCGATGTCCGCGAATTGCTGAATAACAAAGAGGGTGTGCTGTGAAGAAGATTTTTTGGCTGCTGACACTGGGCGCACTGGCTAGCGCGGCGATGGCCGCGACCCTTGGCCGCGCCGAAGACATATCGGCCGCTGAGGCGAAGAAAGTTCACTGATGGACAAGCTGACGACGGTCGACGGCCGGGCCTATCCGTTCGGGATGAAGAATGTCGACACCGACATCGTCATCCCGGCGCATTGGCTCAAGACGATTTCGCGCAACGGGCTGGGGCGCGGCGCGTTCGAGGTGCTGCGCAAGGAACCGGGCAACGTCTTCGACGATCCGGCCTATGCCGGCAGCCCGATCCTGATTGCGGGCGACAATTTCGGCTGCGGGTCCAGCCGCGAACATGCCGCCTGGGCGCTCGGCGACCTGGGCATCAAGGTGGTGATCGCGCCCAGCTTCTCCGACATTTTCTCCGGCAACGCCTTCAAGAACGGGATATTGACCGTCGTATTGCCGCAGACGGCCATCGATCGGCTGATGGAAGTGGCCCAGGGCGTGAACGGGACGCCCGATCCGATCCATGTCGATCTGGAATCGCAGACCGTCACTACGCAATTTCAGGACCGCTTCACCTTCGAGATCGATCCGTTCCGCAAACATTGCCTGCTGGGCGGGCTGGACGAGATCGGCCTGACGCTGGACCAGTCGGATATGATCGGCGGTTATGAGGCGAAACAGGCGCAGGATCGCCCCTGGATCGTGCCAGCGGCCGTTGCGTAACGACGCGCTTCTGCCTATCTTTCGTAACCAGACGGCATTTCAACGGGGCTTTGACGCATGACCACCTTTGACGATCGCGAACGGGCGTTCGAAAATATGTTCGCCAACGACCAGGAATTGCAGTTCCGCATCCAGGCGCGCCGCAACCGCCTGCTGGGCGAATGGGCGGCGGTGAAGATGGGCCTTACCCCGGAAGAAACCGACGCCTATGCCAAGGCGGTGGTGCAGGCCGATTTCGAGGAAGCGGGCGACGAGGACGTCATCCGCAAGCTCGTGGGCGACATGACGTCGGCCGGGATCGACATCGATGAGCCGGGCGTGCGCGCCGCGCTGGACGAACAGGCGGTGATCGCCCGCCGCATGTTCATCGAAGCGCAGTAAGGCAGCGCACCATGCCGATGGCTGCCGACGATATTGCCGACATGATCCGCTCCGCCATTCCCGATGCGCAGGTCGAGATTACCGACCTGGCAGGCGATGGCGATCATTATGCCGCGAAAGTCGTGGCGGAAAGTTTCCGGGGCATGAGCCGGGTCGCGCAGCAGCGCGCCGTCTATGCCGCGCTGGGCGGACGGATGGGGGGCGTGCTTCATGCCTTGCAACTGACCACCGCCGTTCCCAATTAATCCTTCGATAGATTTGCGCTCCGCGGACGGGGCGCCAGACAGGACTGGACCTTTAGACATGACCGACGCCGTGCATCAGCGGATTGCCGAACTTGTGGGCGCCCATGACGTGGTGCTGTTCATGAAGGGCACGCCGCTCTTTCCGCAATGCGGCTTTTCCAGCCGCGCCATCGCGATCCTGGAGCATCTGGGCGTCGCCTATGACACGGTCGACGTGTTGCAGGACCAGGCCGTGCGCCAGGGCATCAAGGCCTTTTCCGACTGGCCGACCATCCCCCAGCTTTATGTGAAGGGCGAGTTCGTCGGCGGCAGCGACATCATGATGGAAATGTATGAGGCGGGCGAGCTGGAGCAGTTGATGACCGACCAGGGCGTCGCCGCTGCTGCGGGCTGAGCGGGGTCCGGTTTTGCGGGTTTGAGAAGGGCGGTCCGGGTTCGGGCCGCCCTTTTTTGTTTGCTTTGCATGGGACTAAACCGTCGGCTTTGCGCAAAGTTACACACTAAAGGCGACGTAATAATCCCGTCACCCCGGCGAAGGCTGGGGTTTCGTGCGGTGGCACGCAGCGGTTGAACATAGCACTTATTCGAACGTCGTGCGGCGTCGCCTGAGACCCCTGCCTTCGTTGGGGTGACGGTAGTCAAGCCACTTGTCGGTCCCAAAGACCGGCCACTCAACACAGGCCGCACCTGGTCGTATCGCGATCATAGCTGGGATGAATGGCAAATCGCCACCGGGTGGGGGATGCTAGCGGATACGGCCTGCATCCCCCGATAGGTAAACGGTGGGAACGCGACTAACGTCGCAAAGGCCATGCCAAAATGACGCGATTGCGGGAGAGTGCGGGTTCCAAAGGTTAACGCTTCAGCCGCCTTCACCCGCTCTGTAAAAATTTCCGACATATCGGCCGTTTTCAACGCGGAGGGCCATGTTAAACCCGCTGCGAACGCCTATTGACTACATCCGTAATCGATGCGACTACATCTGTGGTTGTTAAACATGCGAGTCGGGTGAAGCGAAGTGAGCGAGAAGATCAGCGAAGCGGAACTGGTAGTGATGGAGGCGCTGTGGGAAACCGCGCCGCAGACCGCCAATGACGTATCCGATCGGGTCGCCGCCGACCGTGACTGGAGCCTCCAGACCGTCAAGACTTTGCTGTCGCGGTTGATGGCCAAGGATATCATCGCCGCCGATCAGGATGGCCGCCGCTTCCTCTATCGTCCGATGGTGGCGCGCGACGATTATGTCGCGGGCGAATCCGGGCGGCTGGTGAACCGGCTGTTTGGCGGGCGGGTGTCGCCGCTGGTCGCCCAGTTGGCGCAACAGGATCAATTGACGGCGGACGATATCGCCGAGCTTGAGGCCATCCTGAAGGGGTTGAAATCATGAGCGTCTGGCTGGCCGAAACGCTGATCGCCACCACATTGCTGATGGCGCTGGTCATGCTGTTGCGGCGGCCAGTGGCGCGCTGGCTGGGGGCGGGGGCAGCCTATCTGCTCTGGGCGTTGCCGCTGGCGCGGATGCTGTTGCCCACGCTGCCAAGCGATGTCGATCCCTCGCCGCTGCATGTCGCGGTCGATCAGGTCGGCCTGCCGGACCTGCTGACGGTCGCGCCCGCCGCATCGGTCGCCAACGTCACGCCGTCCTTCCCCTGGCTGGAGGTCGGCATCGGCATCTGGTTTATCGGCTTCCTTTCTTTCCTGGCCGTGCAGGCCGTGGGCTATGCGCGGTTCCGCCGTCTTATGCTGGACGGCGCGACGTCGATCGGGGAGGAAGGGCGCATCCGCCTCATCACCAGCCCCTGTGCGTCCGGGCCGCTCGCCTTCGGCGTCTTGCGCCCCTATATCGTGCTGCCCGTCGATTTCGCCCTGCGCTACGACTGCCAGGAACAGGATATGGCGATCGCCCACGAGCGCGCGCATCATGAGCGCGGCGACCTGGCCGCCAACATGATCGCGCTGCTGCTGCTGGCGGTGCATTGGTGCAATCCGGTCGCCTGGGCGGCTTATCGCGCCTATCGCGCCGATCAGGAAACTGCCTGCGACGCGCGCGTCCTTTCACTCTACGGCCGTGACCAGGCCCATGCCTATGGCCGCGCCATATTGAAGGCGGCGGGCGGTCGGCAATTTGCCGGCGCCTGCCATCTCACCCGTATCACGACGCTCAAAGGGAGGCTGAAAATGCTGTCCAACCATGATGTTTCGCTTCAGCGTATCAGCTGGGGCATGGCCGCCGTCGCGGTCGTCACCGCCGCCGGCCTCGCGCTCACCGCATCGGGTAGCCGCGCCGCGCAGCAGATGGCGTCGATCACCGACAAGGTGGAAAGCGCCGACTTCGCCAAACTGTCTGACTTGGTGTCTCAGCCTGCCGTAGCGAGCGTGCCGGAGGTGGCGGACATACCTGCGGTCCCGGCGGTCGATGCGATCGCCGACCCATGGCCGTCGCCTGCGCCCGTCGCCCCGACCGCGCCGATAGTGCCCGCCGCCGACATGATCGCCCCGGTGGCGCCGGTGCCGCCCGCTCCCCCCATCGTCCGCAACGAAAAGGGCCGGATGACCGTGACCCACGCCGATGGCCGGGTCGAAACGCACCGTATCCCGACCGAGGCGGACATCGCCCGCATGGTGCCGGTGGTCGATGTGCGCGAAGGGTGCGATGGCGGCAAGGACGCCACCACCCGCCGCGAGAGCGTGGACGCCAATGGCCGCCGCCATATCCGGGTGCGCATCTGTAGCGCGGGGATCGAGCGGGCGGCGCAGCGCTCCGCCGACATGGCCGGGATGCAGGCGGATCGCGCCGCGCGGTACGCCGCCGCTCAGGCGGATCGCAGGGCGCGTCAGGCAGCGGCGTTTGCAGACCGCGCGACACGCCAAGTCACAGCGCAGGCTGACATGGCAGCGCGTCGGGCCGATGCCGAGGCAGCACAAGCGGATGTGGCGGCGCGATCCGCCGATGTCGCTGCGCTTAATGGACTGCGCACGGCGCGTGCGCAAATCGCCGCCAACCGTTCCATGCCTGCCGAAGATCGGGCGGAGGCTCTGCGCGAGATCGACCAATCGATCGCCGAAATTCGCGCGGAATGGAATTAAGGGCGGCCAGACGCTCTAAACAGCCACCACTTCGGGCAGGATGGCGTCGAGCAGCAACATGCCGGCCGGGGCCACCTGCAACCGGCTGCCGGTCAGGTGGATGAGGCCGAGGCCGGTGAGTTGGTCGATCGCCCGTTCGTCGACCAGCCGATCGGCCTTGATCCCCGACGCGGCGGCGATGTGGGCCAGGTCCACGCCTTCGCCCAGCCGCAATCCCATCAGCAGCGCCTCGCGCGCGCGATCCTCGCCCGACAGCGGCTCTTCGCTCTGCGCGCCATGGCCGTTGCGGTCGACCGCGCCCATCCAGTTTTCCGGCTTCTTGTGGCGCATCGTCGCCATGCCGCCGCGGCGGCCATGTGCCCCCGGCCCGATCCCTGCATAGTCGCCATAGCGCCAATAGGTGAGATTATGGCGGCTTTCCTGGCCTGGCCGGGCATGATTGCTGATCTCATAAGCGGGGATGCCGGCCGCGCCGGTCATCGCTTGCGTGAGTTCATACAGGGTCGCGCCATGATCCGGGTCGGCGGGCGTCAGCTTGCCCTGCGCGACCAATGTGGCGAAGCGGGTGCCCGGCTCGATCGTCAGTTGATAGAGCGACAGATGGCTGGTGCCGAACGCCAGCGCGCGGGCCAGTTCGGCCTGCCAGTCCGCCTCGCTCTGACCCGGACGGGCGTAGATGATGTCGAAGCTGACCCGGTCGAACACGGATTGCGCGGTGTCGAGCGCGGCCAGCCCTTCGGTCACGTCATGGGCGCGGCCCAGAAAATGCAGCGCCTCATTATCGAGCGCCTGGAGGCCGAGCGAGGTGCGGTTGACCCCGGCGGCGGCCAGATCGGCAAAGCGCGCCGCCTCTACCGAATTAGGGTTGGCCTCCAGCGTGATCTCTATGTCGGGGGTGAAGCCCCAATGATCCTGCGCCGCGCCGATCAGGGTTTCGACCAAAGCGGGCGGCATCAGCGAAGGGGTGCCGCCGCCGAAGAAGATGGAGGAGAGGGGGCGGCCTGCGGTCAGTGCCGCCTCATACGCCATGTCGGCCAACAGCGCAGCCCGCCACGCATCAATGTCCACGCCATCGCGGACATGACTGTTAAAATCGCAATAGGGACATTTGGATACGCAAAAGGGCCAATGAATATATAAGGCTTGGGCGTCGGCACGGACATTGGCTGGGGCCGTTGCGATTTGGGGGGAATGAGACGACATGGCTGGGGGCAGCCCTAAAGCGTTTTTGCGCGCTTCGCTATGGGCAGCCATGCTGCCGGTTCTGTTGGTGATGGCGACCGGCGCGCAGGCGGCGAGCGATAGCGACGGGGCAAGCGCGCCCAAGGCGGGTGCCGTGAGCGCGGTGATGCCGGCCGCCTATTATGGCATGGCGGAGGCCGCACGGGGCGACAGGCTGCTGCGTGCGGTGATGATGGACGCGCATAATGACGAGCGGGTGGCGCTGGGCCTGCCGCCGCTGGACTGGGACGATGCGCTGGCGGCCGATGCGGCGCGTTACGCCGGGGAGATGGCGCGTAGCGGCGTGTTTCGCCATTCGCCGCGCGCCGGCCGGGCCATCCCCAGCGGCGAAAATCTGTGGATGGGGCCGCGTCGCCTCTACGGCTATCAAGCGATGGTGGGATCGTTTCTGGACGAGAAGCGCTTCACGCGAATCGCGGGCAAGCTGCCCGACCTCAGCAGCACCGGGCGTTGGCAGGATGTCGGCCATTACACCCAGATGATCTGGCGCGGCACGCGGAAGATCGGCTGCGCGCTTGGCGAAGGGGCCAATGCCGATTATCTGGTGTGCCGCTATTTCCCGGCCGGCAATGCGTTCGGTCGCGGTCCGATGGACGCGGACGATGCGGTGCCGATGGCGGAAACGCAGGTCGCCAGCGTCGCCCAATAGGCGGCGATGGATATTTCTCCCGGTGGCGGGCATTGGACAGGGGCTAGTCGCCAAAAGGAGAAGAGGATGCGCATCGCCCTGCTGTCATGGACCCTGTCGGGTTGCGCGCTGATCGGGCTGGCCGGGTGCGACGCGCCGTCGCAGCCGAAGGCGGACGGCGGGGCCGAAAATGCGGCGGTTTCCACCCCAACCGCTCCCGTGATCGCGCCGGAGAATGGCGCGCAGACGCCCATGCCCGATGCGGCGTTGGTCGCTGACGCAGCCGCGCCTGCCACGCCGCTATCCTGCGCGGCGGATATCGGGTCGGCCGCAGCGGCCAGGCGCGTCGCCATCTGCCGCAACGTGTCGCCTGCCACCCATCCGCCCTGCAATGCCGCCAATAGCTGCGCCATGATCGAGGATGAGATTGCCCGGAGCTGCGCGCTGTTCGATGGGCAGGGTGATCCGATACCGGGATGCGATCCCGCGCCCAAGAGCATGGCGGCGGCCGTGGCGGTGGTGCAGCGTTATTATGCGGCGCTCAATGCCCGCGACTATGCGACCGCCTGGGCGCAATGGGGCGAGCATGGCCCGCCGAACCAGACGCTGGATAAGTTTCAAGCCGGCTTCGCTGGCACCCGATCGACGCGAGTGACGATCGGCACGCTGGAGCCGGGCGATGCTGGGGCGGGATCGATCTACCAGACGGTGCCGGTGACGGTCGATTCGCAATTGCAGGACGGCACGCGCCAGCGTTTCGTCGGTGACTATGTCATGCGCCGCGTCAATGACGTGGACGGCGCGTCGCCTGCCCAATTGCGCTGGCATATCGGGCAGGCGAAGCTGAAGGCCGTGCCGGTGCGTTGAGAACGCCGGCCGCCGTTGGTTCAGAAAACCGCGGCGACCAGCTTTTCGAAGGCCTTGGCGCGGTGGCTCATGGCGTGCTTGGCGTCCGGGTCCATCTCGCCGAAGCTGATGTCATGGCCGTGGGGCACGAACATGGGGTCATAGCCAAAGCCCTTGTCGCCGCGCGGCGGCCAGATCAGCGTGCCATCGATCCGGCCCTCGAACGCCTCGACATGGCCGTCGGGCCAGGCGAGGGCAAGGGCGCAGACGAAATGGGCGTCATGGCCGGCGTCCGGTCCTTTGGCCTCGACCCCGTCCCAAACCTTGCGCATGGCCATGTCGAAATCCTTGGTCGGCCCGGCCCAGCGCGCGGAAAACAGGCCGGGGTCGCCACCCAGCGCCTCGACGCACAGGCCCGAATCATCGGCCAGCGCGGGCAGGCCGGACAGGTCGGCGGCCTGCATCGCCTTCAATTCCGCGTTCGCGATGAAGGTGGTGCCGGTTTCCTCCGGTTCGGGCAGGTCGAGCGACGCGGCGGAAATCGGCTCGATGCCATAGGGGCCAAGCAAAGCGGCGATTTCGCGCACCTTGCCGGGATTATGGCTGGCGATCACCAGCTTGCCCGGCGTGAGTTTGCGGATCGCCTGTTCCTGTCCGAAATTGTCGGTCATCGCCTTACCCTTGCTTCCCATGCCACGTCATCCCGGCTTTGAGCCGGGGTCCCGCTTCTTCATCCGCCACGCTTGATCAAAGAAAAAGCGGGACCCCGGGTCAAGCCCGGGGTGACGATCAAAGCTTACCGTCCCGTCGCTGCGTCCTGCGCCGCGAAGATTTTTGCGCAGCCGATGCGGGCGAGGCGGAGCAGGCGGAGCAGCTCTTCCTCGTCATAGGCCGCGCCCTCGGCCGTCGCCTGCACTTCGGCGAACTTGCCGTCGCCGGTCAAGATCAGGTTGGCGTCCGTTTCGGCATTGCTGTCCTCGGCATAGTCGAGGTCGAGGACGGGCGTGCCTTCGAAGATGCCGCAACTGATCGCCGCGACCTTCTGGATGATCGGGTCTTCCTTGAGCGCGCCCGATGCCAGCAGCTTGTCCACCGCGATTCGCAGCGCGACCCAGCTGCCCGAAATGGCCGCCGTCCGCGTGCCGCCATCGGCCTGGATCACGTCGCAATCGATCACGATCTGTCGCTCGCCTAGCTTCTTCATGTCGACCACGGTGCGCAGCGAACGGCCGATCAGGCGCTGGATTTCTTGCGTCCGGCCCGACTGCTTGCCCTTGGCCGCTTCGCGCGATCCGCGAGTGTGGGTGGCGCGAGGCAACATGCCATATTCGGCCGTGACCCAGCCCGACCCCTTGCCGCGCAGGAAGGGGGGCACCTTTTCCTCGACCGACGCGGTGCACAGCACGCGGGTATCGCCGAAGCTGATGAGGCAGCTTCCTTCGGCATGGATGGTGAAGCCAGGCTCCATGGTGATATCGCGCATCTGGTCGGGCGCGCGGCCGGAAGGACGCATATTCTTTACTCCGAAACGGTCAGTTGACGGCGCTTAACGCCCGATGGCGTGACTTGCCAGTGTCGCGAAAGAAATAAGGCGTTAAAGAGAGACAATGACAAGATATGCAATGATGGCCGGGCTGGCGCTGCTGGCGGGCTGCGTGGGGGGCGGTGATACCGAATTGGAAAAGCCCAAGGCGCCCGGTGAGACGATCCGCTTTACCGCCGGACGCTGTTTCGGCGCATGTCCTTCCTATAGCCTGCGTGTGACGCCGGACGGTTCGGGCCTGCTGGAGCCGGAGAAATTCACCGCCGTTCCCGGTCCGACCCGCTTTGCCGTCAGCATGGTGCAATATCGCCGCCTGCGCGCCGCGCTTGCGCCCTATCGCCCGGCGAGCGGCACGGCCAAGCGCATCGGGCATGGCGAAAACTGCACGCGCTTCGCCACCGACATGCCAGGCTACACGATCGAATGGACCGGCAATGGCGGCAAGCCGACCCGGCTGGAGTTCCAGTCCGGTTGCATGGATGCGCGCTATGGCAAGTTGCGCACCACGATCGCGGCGATCCCCAAGATGCTGGACATCGAACCGATGATCAAAACCAAGCCCGCCCGATAGGAGTGTATGATGCGCGTTCTTTTACAGATTGTAGGCATCCTCCTCCTGCTGATGGGACTTCTTTGGGTCGGGCAGGGGGCGGGCCTTATTCACTGGCCGCAATCCAGCTTCATGCTCGACCAAAGGCCATGGATGTGGCGTGGCGCGTTGCTCGCTGTGGTGGGCGTCGCGCTGATCCTTCTGGCGCGGCGCAGACGTTGAGCCTGCCCGCAACCCATCCTATATCACCGCCATGACGCTGACGACGCCAATCTCCGAACTGAACGATCGCGCGCGCGATGTCTTTCGCGTGGTGGTGGAAAGCTATCTCGGCACCGGCCTGCCGGTCGGATCGCGCACCATCAGCAAGATCGCATCGCTCAGCCTGTCGCCGGCGTCGATCCGCAACGTCATGCAGGATCTGGAGGAATTGGGCCTGCTGGCCGCGCCGCACACGTCGGCCGGGCGGATGCCGACCGAGACGGGCCTGCGCTTGTTCGTGGACGGCATGATGCAGGCGGCCGCGCCATCGGCTGAAGAACGGCGCGCGATCGAGGCGGGTCTAGCCGAAAGCGGCCCGATCGAGGAAGCGCTGTCCGCCGCCACCGCCGCTCTGTCGGGCCTGTCGGCCTGCGCCGGCATCGTCATGGTGCCGCGGCGCGAGCCGGTTCTGCGCCAGTTTGGCTTTGTGCCGCTCAACGACCGGCAGGCGCTTGCGGTGCTGGTGGGGCAGGATGGATCGGTCGAAAACCGCGTGCTGGACCTGCCGGCCGGCGTCACCCCGTCGATGCTGAACGAGGCGGCGAACTTCATGTCGGCGCGCTTCGCGGGCATGACGCTGCGCCAAGCGGGCGACCAGTTGAGCCGCGAGATGGAGACGGAGCGTGGCCTACTGGATGGCGCGGCGCGCGAGCTGGTGGAGCGCGGCATTGCCATTTGGTCGCACGATGCCGACGACCGGCCCGTGCTGATCGTGCGCGGGCAGGCGCATCTGATCGATGACGGCACCGCCGCCGACCTGGAACGGGTGCGACAATTGCTGGAGCAGCTGGAGGGCAAGCAGGAGATTTCCCGTATCCTGGAAAGCGCATTGGCGGGCAGCGCGACCAAAATCTTCATCGGGTCGGAAAACAAGCTCTTTTCCCTGTCGGGTTCTTCGGTCATAGCCGCGCCCTACCGTGGCGCGGACGGCCGGGTCGTCGGCGTTGTCGGCGTGATCGGCCCCACGCGCTTGAACTATGCGCGGGTGATCCCCATGGTGGATTTCACAGCACAGACGCTATCGAGATTGATGAGATGAGCGAAGACAAACAGAATATCGAAGACACCGAAGTCGTGGACGCGCTGCCGGAAGACGCCGCGCCCGCGGGCGATGCCAATGCCGAGCGGATCGCAGCGCTGGAGGCGGAACTCGCCACCGCCAAGCAGGACATTCTCTACGCCCATGCCGACACGCAAAATGTGCGCCGTCGATTGGAAAAGGAATTGGCCGACACGCGCGCTTATGCCGCGACCGCGTTCGCCCGCGACATGTTGTCGGTCGCCGACAATCTGAGCCGCGCGCTCGCCGCCATTCCCGCCGACCTGCGCGAGGATGAGAAGTTCAAGGGGCTGGTCGTCGGCCTGGAAGCCACCGGCCGTGAACTGGAGGCAGTGTTCGGCCGCAACGGCATCACCAAGATCGAATCGGTCGGCCAGCCGCTGGACCCCAACAAGCATCAGGCGATGATGGAAGTCCCGTCGGCCGACGCCGCTCCGGGCACGATCCTGATCGAGATGCAGGCCGGCTACATGATCAAGGACCGGCTGTTGCGACCCGCCATGGTCAGCGTGGCGAAGACGCCGGAATAAAGTCTTTCACCCGTTCGGGCTCAGCCTGTCGAAGCCCATTTCTTTCTTTAGAGAAGTGACGCCCTTCGACAGGCTCAGGGCGAACGGGATTATTCATGCTGCATAACGCAAACCTCACCACCGACCGCCCCACCTTTGTAACCCATCTCGAATGTTCACTGACCGGCGAGCGTTACGCGGCGGATGAGCTGCATGGGCTGTCAGCGGCGGGCAAGCCGTTGCTGGTGCGCTATGATTTGGACGCGGTGCGCGCGACGCTGACCAAAAAAGCGCTCAGCCAGCGGCCGATGGACCTGTGGCGCTGGCGCGAATTGTTGCCGGTGCGGCAGACTTCCAATATCGTCAGCCTGGGCGAAAATGCGACGCCGCTGATCCCGCTGCCGCGCACCGCCGCGCGATTGGGCGGCGCGCATCTGTTCGCCAAGGATGAAGGGCGCTTGCCCACCGCCTCCTTCAAGGCGCGCGGCCTGGTCATGGCGGTATCGATGGCCAAGGAACTGGGCGTGACTCAGGTGGCGATGCCGACCAACGGCAATGCCGGCGCGGCGCTGGCCGCCTATGCCGCTGTTGCGGGCATGGAGGCGATCATCTTCTGTCCCGACGATACGCCTGAAATCAATGTGCGCGAAATCGCGGCGCAGGGGGCGCGGGTGTATCGCGTCAACGGCCTGATCGACGATTGCGGGGCGATCGTGGGGCAGGGGGCGAAGGTACGCGGCTGGTTCGATTTCTCGACGCTCAAGGAACCCTACAGAATCGAAGGCAAGAAGACGATGGGCCTGGAACTGGCCGAACAGTTGGACTGGGAATTGCCCGACGCGATCTTCTACCCCACAGGCGGCGGCACTGGCCTCATTGGCATGTGGAAGGCGTTCGACGAACTGGAGAAGATCGGCTTCATCGGGTCCAAACGCCCCAAGATGTTCGCGGTGCAGGCCGAAGGCTGCGCGCCCATGGTCCGTGCGTTCGAGCAGGGCGTGGAGTTTGCCGAGCGCTGGGAGAATGCCCACACCATCGCCATGGGCATCCGTGTGCCCCGCGCGGTGGGCGACTTCCTGATCCTGCGCGCGGTGCGCGAAAGCGGTGGCGCGGCGCTGGCGGTGTCCGACGCGGCGATCGCGGCGGCGGTACGCGATGTGGCGCGGGGCGACGGGCTGCTGCTCTGCCCGGAGGGCGGGGCGACGCTGGCCGCCTATCAACGGGCGCTGGACGAGGGGCTGATCGGCCGTGACGAACGCGCGGTTCTGTTCAACTGCGCCAGTGGATTGAAATATCCGCTGGAGGACCAGAGCCGCATGCTGGATCGCCACGCACCGATTGATTTCGAGGCCCTATAAACGTCGTTCCGTTGATTCGGGCCGCGTGTTCCCGCGCAGGCTGGATCGCCCATATCTCTACATCTAGCGGCAGTCTGCGATACAGATTGATACGATTAAGATCTATCCTAACTCTTGACGCGCATTATTTTTAAGATATATCGCAATGCATCATGAAACATATGAAAGACACAATGATGCATTTTTCCCATTCTCATCACTGCCGCCATGGCGGTCATCATCCCGGCGCTGGCCGATTCGGTTCGCCTGACGGCTTTGGTCGTGGCGGCGGATTCGGTGGCGGGCGAGGCGGCCCGTTTGGCGGCGACGCCTTTGGCGAGGATGGCCTGCGCGGTGGCGGCCGGGGTGGCCGCGGGGGCGGCGGCGGCGGTCGTCGGCGGCTGTTCGACAATGAAACGCTGCGCCTGATCCTCCTGAAGCTGATCGCCGACGAACCGCGTCACGGTTATGAACTGATCCGCGCGATCGAGGCGCTGTCGGGGGAAGCCTATGCGCCCAGCCCCGGCGTCGTCTATCCTACGCTCACTATGTTGGCGGAAATGGACTTGATCGTCGAGGAGCCAAGCGAAGGCAGCCGCAAGCGCTTCGCCATCACCGACGCTGGCAAGGCTCAGATCGAAGAGCGCAAGGCCGCGCTGGACCTAGCGCTGGCCCGGCTGGCCGCGCTCGCCCAACATGCCGAGCGGGTCGATGGCGCGCCGGTACGCCGGGCGCTGCACAATCTGCGCATCGCCATCCAGCATCGCCTTGAAAAGGAAGGCGCCGATAACCAGACCATGTTCGATGTCGCGTCGTTGATCGACGAGGCGGCGAGCAAGATCGAAAGGCTCTGACATGATCCTGACCGCCCGAGTGCCCACCCCCAATGCCAGCCGCTATCTCCAGCAATTGTGCAAGCATTGGAGCCACAAGTTCGAAACCGATTTCAACGCGGAGCAGGGCGTCATCGCCTTGCCCATGGGGCCGGCCCGCTTGACGGCGGAACCCGATACGCTGGTGGTGACGATCGAACCCAATCCAGACGCCGATGTCGACCGGTTCAAACAGGTGGTCGCCGACCATCTCGACCGGTTCGCCTTTCGGGAAGCGCCACTGCCGTTCGATTGGCACTGAGCGGCGTTAACCCACCTCCGTTCGCCCTGGGCCTGTCGAAGAGCCTTACTTCTTGTCTGAAGCAAGTGAGCAGGGCTTTGACAAGCTCAGCCCAAACGGAGGTAGGGTTTAACCGCCCTCAAATATCCTCGATCATCTCCGCCAGCACGGCCAGGCAATCCTTGGCGAGTTGCATCGAGCGGGCCGGGGACCAGCCGAAATCGGCGTCCGGCAGGTCGTCATTATCCTTGAACGGCATTTCCAGCGTCATCGCCACTGCGCCGAAGCGTTCGGCCAACTGGTTGGTGGACATGGACAGGTTCGCCTTGCCCGCGCGCGCCACCGGATAGCCCAGCCGTGTCTGAAAATCAGGGGTGCGGGCGGCCAGCGTGTCGCGATAGCGGTGGTAGAGCGCGACCTGGCGGTCGGCGATCGACGGAATGCCCTCGAATCCCGCGATGAACACCGCGGGAATCGCCTCGTCGCCATGCACGTCCATCGCGAAATCGACGCCGGTTTCGTCCATCGCATTGCGCGCCAGTAGCACTTCGGGGCTACGCTCGGCCGTCGGCTCATGCCATTCGCGGTTCAGGTTCACGCCGACCGCATTGGTGCGCAGGTGGCCACGGCGGCTGCCGTCCGGGTTCATATTGGGGATGAGGTGGATCGTCGCTTTTTGCCGTAGCAGGCGGGCGACCGCATCCTCTTCGTCGCATAGGCGCTCCAGTGCGCCTTCCATCCACCATTCCGCCATCGTTTCGCCGGGATGCTGGCGCGCATAGAGCCAGACCTGCTTTGGTCCCTCGCCGATCGTCAGCAGGTCGAGCGGCTGGCCGTCCAGCGTCAGCCCCAGTTCGCGATGCGCAACGCCCGGCTGAGTCGCGGCCCAGGCGATCAGGTCATGATGCCGCTCCATCGAATAAGGCGCGAAATAAGCGACCCACAGCGCATTGCTGTCTGGCTCCAACCGGATTGTCAGCACGCCGTCGGCATAGCTGGTGTCGACCTGGACCCAGGTTTCGCGGTCCTCGCTGACCCGCGCGCTATAGCCCGCCCAGCCGTCGGGATAGGCCGACTTGCCTGCGTTGACGATTCGCAGTTCCACCGCGCGGCCCGCCGCATTGGCTAGCCGGAAATGGAACCATTGGTAGAAGTCGCTCTGATGATCCGTCACGATCTCCAGATCGGCGCGAACGCCGGCCGGGGTGTCGGTGATGGAGAGGACGCGAATATTGCCGCTGTCGAAGCTGCTGGAAATGCTGATGGTCATTTGACCGTTATAGTGCGCCCCGATTCACCCGGATAGCCCCCGATCAGGGCAGCGGCGAGTTTCTGTGCGGCAATCCCCGGCTGCGCGGCGTGTGTGCCCTGCCGCGCCTGCGTCGATGCGCGGCCTTCCCACACCGCCGCCGAATCGGACCGGCGGCGCAACTGGACATGCAGTTCGGTGGTCACGATATCCTTGGGCTTGCCCGACAGGTTGATGCCGACACCCAGGCCCAGGCCGCCAAAGGTGCCGCCGCGACGGCCACCGCCGCTGCCGATGCCGCCGCCCATTTCGACACTGACCGGCCTTTCGCTGCTGCGATCAACGCCGGACGGGCGGAAGGAGCGGCGGAAGCTGACCGATGCGACATAGTCGCTGGGGCCGCCGGCCTGCGCCGGGGTGAATCCCACACGCTGCAATTCCTGCGATACCGCCGCCGCATAAGTCCGAAATTCCAGGCTGATGTCGGGGTTGCCGGGCATCTCCTCTACCGCGACCGTGCCGGTGCGGGCGGGATCATTGACATGAAAGCGGGTCACTTCCACCGGCGGTACGGCGGTCGCGCAGGCCGAAAGGGGCAGGGCAAGGCATGCGGCGAGAATCAGGCGCTTCGACATGGGTAAACTCCAACGGGCATATGCCGTAGTAACGGCGCGGAGAGCATAATCCCCTCCAACGCGTGAAGCCACGACCTGGCTGCACGGGGGATGAACGGCGGTAAAAGAGCGCCTGCCACCCTTGACTTTGGCCCGCCCGACCCATAGGGGCTGCGCTTCGAAATTCGACCACACCAGATTCATCAAGGGCCGTCTGCCATGAAGATCCGCAACTCGCTCAAGTCGCTCAAGGGCCGCCACCGGGACAACCGCGTGATCCGTCGTCGCGGCCGCACCTACGTCATCAACAAGACCAACCGCCGCTTCAAGGCCCGCCAGGGCTAAAAGCAGGCGCTTGTCGCCCCTACGGGGTGGCGGGTCTTTATGCAATGTGGCAGGCGCCCGGTCGATGATCGGGCGCCTTTCCGCGTTGGCGTAGCGGGCGATTGGCCGAATCGGCAATTTGCGTCATGGCGAACGGTGCGGGCCTTCTGCCTACTCCGCTCGCCATGACGATGTGATTCAGCCCTCGTCGCGCCCCTTCAACTCGTCGCCGCGAATCGCCGCGACATGGAGCACGTTGGTCGACCCTGGCGTGCCGAAGGGGACGCCGGCCAGAACCACGATCTTGCCGCCCTTGTCCGCCAACCCATGACGCAGCGCCATCCGCCGCGCCTTGCCGACCATCTCTTCGAACGTGCCGATATCCTTGGTACGGATGGCATGGACACCCCAGGTCAGGCCCAGCTTGCGCGCGGTGTCGGTGCGGGGCGTCAGGGCCAGGATCGGCGCGTCGGGGCGTTCGCGCGCCACACGGCGCACGGTGCTGCCCGATGATGTGAAACAGGTGATGGCGCTGGCCCCCACCACCGCGACGATGTTCCCCGCCGCTTCGGCCAGCGCGTCGGCGGTGGTCGGGTCCGGCTTCGTCTCGGTATAATGAAGCCGGCCGAAATAGCCCGGATCGCGCTCTACGCTGTGGGCGATACTGTCCATCATCGTCACCGCCTCGACCGGCCAGTCGCCCGCCGCCGTCTCCGCCGACAGCATGATCGCGTCGGCCCCGTCATAGACCGCCGTCGCCACGTCCGACACTTCGGCGCGGGTGGGGGAGGGCGACTTGATCATCGATTCGAGCATCTGGGTCGCGACCACCACCGGTCGGCCCATGCGCCGCGCGGTGGCGACGATCTGCTTCTGAAGCGGCGGCACGGCCTGCGGCGGCAGTTCGACGCCCAGGTCGCCGCGCGCCACCATCACGCCATCGGCCATTTCGATGATCTCCTCCAGCCGCTGCACCGCCGAAGGCTTCTCGATCTTCGCCATCAGCGCACCATAGCCGCCCATCAGCTTGCGCGCCTCGGCCAGATCCTCTGGCCGTTGCACGAAGCTCAAAGCGATCCAGTCGCAGCCCTGCTGTATGGCGAAGCTCAGGTCGCGGCGATCCTTGTCGGTCAGCGCCGGCACCGGCACCACCACGTCGGGCACGTTCACGCCTTTGCGGTTGGACAGGGTGCCGCCGACCTCGACGATCGTATCGATCCGGTCGTGGGCAATTCCCTTCACCCGCAGCACCATCTTGCCGTCGTCCAGCAGCAACCGGGTTTCGGGCACCAGCGCGGCGTAGATTTCAGGGTGGGGCAGGTTCACGCGATAGGCGTTGCCGGGCGTTTCATCCCGGTCGAGGATGAAAGGCGCGCCGCGTTCCAGGATCGCCAGACCCTTTTCGAACGTCCCGACCCGCAATTTGGGGCCTTGCAGGTCGCCCAATATCGTCGTGGGCCGGTGAAATTCCTTTTCCAGATCGCGGATGATGGCGATGCGCGCGGCATGATCTTCATGCGCGCCATGGCTCATATTGATGCGGAAGGCGTCGGCCCCGGCGATGAACAGCGCCCGGATCATTTCGGGCGTATCGCTCGCGGGGCCAAGGGTCGCCAGGATGCGGACCTTGCGGGAGCGGGGCGGTAACTTCGTCATGGTTTCTCCTGACCGTCATGATCGTCCCCGGCTTGGCCTTGTCGGCCTTGCCAGTGCGTCGTTATGGGTTATCCGTGCTGCACGACAGGATGATGTAGATCAGCGAAAGGTTCCTCACGCCGATGACCGACACCATAGTCACAGATGCTGTGGCCGCAACCGCCTTCCGCCGTCTGGTGGCGCATTTGCAGCACCGAACCGATGTCCAGAATATCGACCTGATGGGGCTGGCCGGCTTTTGCCGCAATTGCCTGGCCGACTGGATCGCGGAGGCGGACGGCGATCTGACGCGCGATCAGGCGCGCGCAATCATCCATGGGATGCCCTTTGCCGAGTGGAAAGAACGGCATCAGGGCGAAGCGACGCCCGAGCAGGTGGCGCGGATGAAAGAGAGTGTGGCGAAGAACGCCGACAATCACTAGGACGCCCTCCAACCGATTCACATTCCTTGTTGGAGACACGATCCCATGACCGAACCCAATGTCGCCGCCGACCAGCTCCGCCTGCTGATCGAGCGTATCGAGCGCCTGGAAGAAGAGAAAAAGGGTATCGGCGACGATATCAAGGACGTCTATCTGGAAGCCAAGGCGACCGGTTATGACCCCAAGATCATGCGCCAGATCGTCCGTCTGCGTAAGATGCAGCCGCACGACCGGCAGGAGATGGAAGCCATCCTCCAGACATATCTGTCCGCGCTGGGGATGGAATAACCTTTTTATAATCAAGGAGAAGCGCCCATGTCCGAGATCATCGTCAGCACCACCAGCCGTCTGGAAGGGCGGCCGGCGAAGGAATATCTCGGCATTGTCACCGGCGAGGTGATCGTGGGTGCCAACCTGTTCCGCGACCTGTTCGCCAGCGTGCGCGACATCGTGGGCGGGCGATCGGGCGCTTATGAGGATGTGCTCCAGCGCGCCCGCGAGCAGGCGATCGGCGAAATGCGGATGCGCGCCGCGACGCTGGGCGCCAATGCCGTGGTCGGTGTCGATCTGGATTATGAAGTCCTCGGCTCCAACGGGTCCATGCTGATGGTGTCGGCTTCGGGCACCGCGATCCTCGTCTGAGTTGCGCGAACGGGCGCTGCTCGCTAGAGAGCGCCCTTCGGTTTCACAGAAATATTGGGGAGAAGGCCGTGGCCGGCCATTCCAAATTCAAGAACATCATGCATCGCAAGGGCGCGCAGGACAAGAAGCGCTCGTCGATGTTCTCCAAGCTCAGCCGCGAAATCACTGTCGCGGCCAAGATGGGCATGCCCGACCCGGACATGAACCCGCGTCTGCGCCTGGCGGTCAACGCCGCCAAGGCCCAGTCCATGCCCAAGGACAATATCCAGCGCGCGATCGACAAGGCGAACGCGGCGGGCGGCGAGAATTACGAAGAAGTGCGCTATGAGGGCTATGGTCCCGCCGGCATCGCCATCATCGTCGAGGCGCTGACCGACAACCGCAATCGCACCGCCACCAACGTGCGCACCGCTTTTTCCAAGAATGGCGGTAATCTGGGCGCGTCGGGCGCGGTCAGCCATGGCTTCGACCGGGTCGGCCTCATCACCTATCCGGCCAGCGCAGGCGACGCCGACGCGATCTTCGAAGCGGCGCTGGAAGCGGGTGCGGAGGATGTATCGTCCAACGAGGACGAGCATGAAATCTGGACCGCGATGGACGCGCTCCATGAGGTCGCCAAGGCGCTGGAAGCCAAGCTGGGCGCGGCCGACAGCGCCAAGCTTGCCTGGAAGCCGCAGATCACCGTCGATGTGGATGAAGCCAATGCCGCCACGCTGATGAAGCTGGTCGACACGCTGGAGGATGACGACGACGTCCAGACCGTGTGGGGCAATTATGAAGTGTCCGATGACGTAATGGAGAAGCTGGGTTGATCGCCAATGCCTCTCCCCTTGAGGGAGAGGGTTGCGCAGCCTTGGCGGCTTGCCCGCCTAGGCGAAGTTGGGAGAGGAGGCATTGCGCCATCCATAGGTCTAGCTCCCCTCTCCAAGCGCGGCTAGTCGGCAGGCCGACAAGCCGTGCTATCCTTTCCCCTGAAGGGGTGAGGATATTGCCATGATCCTGCTTGGCCTCGACCCCGGCCTTGGCACGACCGGCTGGGGACTGATCGCGGCAGATGGCAACCGGCTGACCCATATCGGCAATGGCCAGATCAAGACCGACAGCAGCATGGCGCTCTCGACGCGGCTGCTGGCGCTCGACCTGGCGCTCACCGACCTCATCCTCGAACATCGGCCCGATGGCGCGGCGGTCGAGGAGGTGTTCGTCAATGTGAACCCGCAATCGACGCTAAAGCTGGGGCAGGCGCGGGGTGTGATCCTGCTCAACGCCGCGCGATCGGGCATGGAGGTGGGCGAATATGCTGCGCGCCTCGTCAAGAAATCGGTGGTCGGCGTGGGCAATGCGTCGAAGGACCAGGTCCACGCCATGGTGTCGCGCCTGCTGCCCGGCGCGAAGATCGTGGGGCCGGATGCGTCGGACGCGCTGGCGGTGGCGATTACCCACGCCCATCATCTCGCCAGCGCCCGGCGGATACCGACGCGTTAAGGCTCCGAGGCCATTGTCTCGAATGCGATTAAATTCCGTTCGTGCTGAGTAGGGTCTGAGCTTGTCGAAGACCCGTATCGAAGCATCTCGCACGAACCCTTCGATACGCCACTTCGACTTCGCTCAGTGGCTACTCAGGACGAACGGTTTTTTATGGCCATATGCCTCTATCCGAACAGCTCGCCCAGGAAATCGGCCATCGCGCGAAAGCTGCGCCGATCGGCGCTGGGGCTATAAGCCAGCCCCTTCTCCGGCATGTTGACGCCTTCGTCGGTGAAGGCGTGGCCGGTGCCGCCATAGGCGTGGATTTGCCAGTCGCAGCGCGCGTCGGTCAGTTCGCGGGCCAGACCCACGGTCGCCTCTGGCGGCGCGATCGGGTCGTCCCAGCCGTGGCAAACCAGCAGCTTGGCCGTGATCGTAGCGTTCGCGAAGGGCGGCGCATCATAGACGCCGTGGAAGCTGACGCCGCCGCTAATGTCCGCGCCGGAGCGGGCGAGGTCCAGCAAGCATTTGCCGCCGAAGCAGAAGCCGATCGCCGCCGTGCGGCTGGCATCGACCTCCGCTAGCCCCTTGAGCACATCATGCGTGCCATTCACCCGGCCGCGCAGCAAGGCGCGGTCCGCGTTCAACTCGGCCATGTAGCGCCCGGCATCGGGATCGGCGCGGGTGGTGCGCTTGCCCTGGCCATATATGTCGGCGACCAGCACGGCATAGCCGAGCGCCGCGACCTTCTCCGCATAGGCGAAGTCGGCCTCCTTGGTGCCCAGCACATTGGGAAAAAGCAGTATGCCCGGCAGCGGACCGGTGGCGGCGGTATCGACCACAGCCAGGCTTTCGAACGGTCCATCTGGACCATCATGCAGGGTGACGCGGCGGATGACGGCCATGACCAGGCTCCTCTAAAGTAAAGTCAGATACTGCCGAAGCCGGGGGCTTCGCCGCGGGCAGCGGGATTGATGCGGCGTGGCCGTTTCCAGCCGATGCTGGGCCGCTTGCGCAGGCGCAGCGTGGGCCATTCGCCGCGGTCGCTGCGTTCGGCAAGCCGCATCCCCTGCGCGCGATAGGCGGCGATCACCGCGTCCGCCTGTTCGTTGAGCAGGCCAGCCAGGACGATGGTGCCGCCATCCTCGACCAGCGCGCACAGCGTCGGCGCCAGTTCGATCAGCGGCCCGGCCAAGATGTTGGCGATCAGCAGGTCATAGGGCGCGCGACCGATCAGGGCCGGGTGGTTGCCGCCCGCCGCCGTCACCAGCGCCAGCCGGCCCGCCCCGTCGCCCAGCGCCACGCCGTTGGCACGGGCATTGTCGGCGCTGATCTCCACCGCGACGGCGTCGATGTCGGACGCAATCGCATGGGCGCGCGGCCACAGGTTGAGCGCGGCGAAAGCAAGCAGGCCGGTGCCGGTGCCGATATCGGCGACATGGGCAAAACGCATCCCCACCCGGCGCATCCGGTCGAGCATGGCAAGGCAACCGGCGGTCGTTTCATGCTGCCCGGTGCCAAAGGCGCGGCCCGCCTCGATCAGCAGATTGACGTGGCCGGGCAGTTCGGGATCGCTGGCGATATTGCGGACATGGAAACGGCCGGCGGTCACCGGCTCCAGCCCCTGCTGGCTCAGCGTCACCCAATCCTCATCGGGCAGCGCCTCTACCACTGGCTTGGCGCGACCGGCGCTGGGCACCAATGTCTTGAGCAGTTTGATCGCGGCCACGCTGGGCTTGCCCTCGAAATAGGCGTCGAGTTGCCAGGCATCTTCGTCGTCGGGCGTCGCCTCGCTGGTCATCAGCACCGGCGGCTGCTCCATCATCGTAAAGGCGGCGATGTCCCCGTCCAGCGCCTCCGCTTCGGCACGGGTGCAGGGCAGGGTGACTTTCCAGCTTTGGACCGGCTTGGCGACATCGTTCATGCCGCCGCCTTTAGACCAGCGGAGGGGGGAGGGGAAGCATCGCAACAGCCCTGCACAAGCATCCGTTCGTTTCGAGCCCTTCGACTGCCTGCTAAGGCAGGCGCTCAGGACAGGCCAAGGTCAAGAAACGGTAGCGCTGCGTTTGCGTTTCTCGGCTTCGCCCGAAACGAACGGAGATAAGGTTGCTTGAGCGCGCCGCTCAGGCGACCTGCCGCCCGAAGTCGGATGAGGCGTGGCGCAGGCTGGCGAGCTTGCCCTCGACGCTGACGAAGCCGCGTTCCAGCTGGTCGATTTCCGACGCCACGACTTCGGTGTCCTGGCGGATCGCCGAAATGGTGGTCGACATCGAATCGGCGGCCAGCGCGGTTTCATCGACCGCGGCGGTGATCATGGTGACCGTCTGCGCCTGCGCATCCATAGCGTGGCGGATGCGTTCGGCGCTGGCCTTCACTTCGCCTACCGTGTCGCGGATGCGTTCGTTGGTCTGGACGGACAGGCGAGTGGAGGCCTGGATATCGGCGATCTTGCCGGCGATCTCGTCAGTGGCGCGGGCGGTCTGGTTGGCCAGGCTTTTGACTTCTTGCGCGACGACGGCAAAGCCACGCCCGGCATCGCCTGCGCGGGCGGCCTCGATCGTGGCGTTGAGCGCGAGCAGGTTGGTTTGCCCGGCAATGTCGCGGATCAGGCCCAGGATCGATTCGATCGACTTGGCATGGTCGGACAGGGTGGATGACATGGACACCGCGTCGCTCGACTGGGCGGAGGCGCGCTGGGCGACCTCGGCCGCGCTTTCGACTTCGGTTCGGGCGTCCTCGATCGCGCGAATCAACCCGGCGGAGGTGCGGGCGGCTTCGCGCATGGCAAGGGCGGATTGTTCGGCCGCGGCGGCGACTTCGGACGCCTTGCCCAACATGCCCCGCGTGGCGGCGGAGGCGTCCTTGGCCTGTTCGCGCAGCGATTCGCCCAGTTTGGACGCGCCGTCGATCTCGCCCACGATACGCTGTTCGAACAAGGTGCCGTAACGCTGGCGCTCGGCGCGCTGCGCTTCGGCCTGGTCGGTGGCCAGCACATTGCTCATAAAACCCGAATCGATCATCGCGATCTGCAACATCATGCGCAGCAGCCGGCGGCAACGCGGCCCGTCATCATGGCAGCGTTCCCAAATGATGTCGGTGACGCGCTCATTGGCCGCGGCGACGGCGTTCAGCACCGCGCGCACCGGCACGTCATGCTTGCGGGCGTGGCGCACGCAGTCGGATGCCGACCGCGTCCAGCGCGCTTCGGCAAAATGCAGCAGCTTTTCGCGGACATAAGTGTCTGCTTCTCGCTCGATACGGGCGATGACGGCGCTGTCCAGCTGATCCTGAAGCCCGGTTTCGCGCATATAGCTGGCGAAAAAGGCGGCGCCGACGCTGCCTATATCGTCGCCGATCAATTCGCCTACCTCGCGGGCGGCGCGGGCGATGTCGCCGGTGGAATCGACTTCCGCCAGAAAGTCCGATGTGGCGGAGGCGGAAGGAAGATTGGACGGCATGAAGGAACGGTCCCTGCTGATGACGTGATCGGTGCGTGTTCCTGTCTATAATGCGCGTTGGTTAATCACTTCTTATGCCTGGCCATATGCTTGGCGGGCCGACCTGACCAAAGGGGCAGCCGCAATCTCCCGCGCTCCGCTTCTTGCCCTCTTGGCGTATCGCTCTTAAGGGGGGCGGACTCAGCGACACGTATCAGGGACTAGGGTAGACATGGCGCGATCCAACAGCCGGCCGCTCTCGCCGCATTTGACGATCTGGAAATGGGGACCGGCGATGGCCGTCTCGATCATGCACCGCGTAACCGGCAATGGCTTGGCCACTGCCGGCGCGCTTGGCCTCATCTGGTGGCTGATGGCCGCCGCGACCGGGCCGGAGGCTTATGCGACCTTCGTAAAGTGCGCGACTTCGCCGATCGGCTATCTGGTGATGATCGGCCTTAGCTGGTTCTTCTTCCAGCATCTCTTCTCGGGCCTGCGGCATTTCGTGCTCGATATGGGCGCGGGTTACGAACTGCGGAACAACAAGATGTGGTCGATCGCGACCTTCGTCGCATCGCTGCTCGTGACCGGCTTCGTCTGGCTCACCATCTTCGGAAAGGCGCTCTGATGGGCAACGGTACTGGTATCGGTCGCGTCCGCGGCCTCGGCTCTGCTCGTCACGGCGCGCATCACTGGCTGGCGCAGCGTTATACCGCCGTCGGCAACCTGTTGCTGACCCTGTGGCTGCTGTTCAGCCTGCTCAGCCTGCCCGGCCTGGATTATGAAAGCGTCGTCGGCTGGATCGCCAACCCGGTGGTCGCGGTGCCGCTGATGCTGATGGTCGTCAGCATCTTCATGCACCTTCGCCTGGGTATGCAGGTGATGCTGGAGGATTATGTTCACGACAAGGGCCTGGCCTTTTTCTCCATGCTCGTGCTGAATTTCTATGCCTTTGGCGGCGCGGCCGCGGGCGTCTTCGCGATCGCCAAGATCGCCTTCATTGGGGTCGTCAAGCCATGACCGAAGCCTATAAGATCATCGACCACACTTATGACACGGTCGTCGTGGGCGCGGGCGGCTCCGGCCTGCGCGCGACCATGGGCAGCGCCGAAGCGGGCCTGAAGACCGCCTGCATCACCAAGCTGTTCCCGACCCGGTCGCACACCGTCGCGGCGCAGGGCGGTATCGCCGCGTCGCTGGGCAACAACAGCCCCGACCACTGGACCTGGCATATGTACGACACCGTCAAGGGGTCGGACTGGCTGGGCGATCAGGACGCGATCGAATATATGGTGCGCGAAGCGCCCGCCGCCGTGATCGAGCTGGAACATGCCGGCGTGCCTTTCAGCCGGAACGAGGACGGGACGATCTACCAGCGGCCCTTCGGCGGTCATATGCAGAATATGGGCGCTGGCCCGCCGGTGCAGCGCACCTGCGCCGCGGCCGACCGTACCGGCCACGCCATGCTGCACGCGCTCTATCAGCAGTCGCTGAAGTACGACGCGGACTTCTACATCGAATATTTCGCCATCGACCTGATCATGGAAAATGGCGAATGCCGTGGCGTGATCGCCATCTGCATGGAGGATGGCTCGATCCATCGCTTCCGTGCCCATGCGGTCGTGCTGGCGACCGGCGGCTATGGCCGCGCTTATTTCTCCGCCACCTCGGCCCATAGCTGCACCGGCGACGGCGGCGGCATGGTGCTGCGCGCTGGCCTGCCGCTCCAGGATCTGGAATTCGTGCAGTTCCACCCGACCGGCATCTACGGCGCGGGCGTGCTCATCACCGAAGGCGCGCGCGGCGAGGGCGGCTACCTCACCAACTCCGAAGGCGAGCGGTTCATGGAACGCTACGCCCCATCGGCCAAGGATCTGGCGTCGCGCGACGTCGTGTCGCGTTCGATGGCGCTGGAAATGCGCGAAGGGCGCGGTGTGGGCGAGCATAAGGATCATATCTTCCTGCACCTCGACCATATCGATCCCAAGGTGCTGGCCGAACGCCTGCCCGGCATCACCGAAAGCGGCAAGATTTTCGCGGGCGTGGACCTGACCCGCCAGCCGCTGCCCGTGACGCCGACCGTCCACTATAATATGGGCGGCATTCCCTGTAACTATCATGGCCAGGTCGTGACCAAGGTGGGCGACGATCCCGAAGTGATCGTGCCCGGCCTGTTCTCGGTTGGCGAAGCGGCCTGCGTGTCGGTCCATGGCGCGAACCGCCTGGGTTCCAACTCGCTGATCGACCTTGTCGTGTTCGGCCGCGCGACCGGCCTGTTCCTCAAGGACAATCTCAAGCCCAACGCACCGCACAAGGCGCTGCCCGCGGATTCGGCCGATCTGGCGCTTGCGCGCCTCGACCACTACCGCAACGCTACGGGCAGCACGCCGACCGCGGACATCCGCCTGGACATGCAACGCACCATGCAGAAGCACGCCGCCGTGTTCCGCGACAGCGCCTTGCTGTCGGAAGGCGTCACGCAGATGCAGGCGGTCAACAAGCGGTTGCAGGACGTCAAGGTCAGCGATCGTTCGCTGATCTGGAACACCGATCTCATTGAGACGCTGGAACTCGACAATCTGGTCAGCCAGGCGATCTGCACGATCGAAAGCGCCGACGCGCGCAAGGAATCGCGCGGCGCCCATGCGCATGAGGATTTCCCGAACCGCGACGACGAAAACTGGATGAAGCACACCGTCAGCTGGTTCGAAGGCTGGGGCGGTTCGGGCGGCAAGGTGACGCTCGATTACCGGCCGGTCCACGACTATACGATGACCGACGAAGCGGAATATGTGAAGCCCAAGGCGCGGGTTTACTAAGACTGCGATCGAGGTTGGAAAAATGGAAAAGGCGGGCTGAAAGTCCGCCTTTTTCGCACCTAAAGGTGGCTACCCGCGTCCATGCGCTCATGCAGGATACGCACGACGTCTATACCGCCCTGCGATCGCCTTTTGAAAAAGCAAATGTGGTGCCCGGACTTTGTACGCCAATAGCCTGATCGGACATCGCCAATCGCGTAAGCTGACGTCGCATCCGTTGCTGCAGCATATAGGCTGTCATGTATCGCACCAACATAGGCATCGGCCTGCTCTATGCTCCAGCGATCTGCGGTATATGACCATATCCCGGCCAAGTCATGACGGGCCGTTGGCGCAAAATAGACTGACGTCATGCAGATTTACGGCGCTTGTCGTGCATCTCCGCAAGAAACGCGTCGAAATCAAACCGCTCCGCGGGACCGCTTTGCTCGCCCTCTATCAAAGCCGCCCGTAACGCCTCAAGCTTCTGTTCTTCCGATTCCAGCAGGCGTAGCCCTGCCCGAATCACTTCGCTGGTCGATCCGTAACGGCCCTCACTGACCTTGCGCTCGGCAAATTCGCGGAAGTGATCGCCTAGTGCGATGGAGGTGGTCTTGCTGCTCATGACGCGACATTACCAAATATTGGTAGCGGCTTCAACCAAAGGGTAGCAACGCTTCATACACATCCAGCCCCGGCTTCCCGACCACCGGGACGCCCCGCCGCAGCAAAAACGCATGGCGCACAATCTCCGCCTGCTGCTCGATGCCGTAGCGCGCGAACGGTCGCTCCGGCACGACGTCATAGCCATAGCGGCAAAAGGGATGGCGCATCAGCGGCAGCCACCACTTGCCCGACCGCTGCGCCTGCCACACATGGGTCATCTCATGGATGAAATGCCCCTGCAGATGCAGCGGCCCCTCGCAGAAATCGGCGCAGAACAGGCCGCCATCGGGATGAAACCACAGGTCGCCGTCCGGGGCCATCGTCACGCTTTTGGGTTGGAGCGGCCACCATTTGCGTGGATGCACCCGCACCCGGCCATAGTCGATCGCCCGGCCGAACATGCCGCGCGCCAGCGCAACCTCCTGCTCCGTCAGCGCCCGGCTGCTCAATGGCCCTCATGCCCTTCGGGCTTGGCGGCGGCGGTCGCACCGGCCGCTTCGGGCTTGCGGATCACCGCGTCGACCAGCAGCCGGTCGCCATTGCCCATCAGGAAGGTCAGTTGCATCTTGCCCAGGCTGATCGCCGTATCGTTGACGCCCCACAGCATCAGATGTTTGCCGCCCGGCGCGAAGGCGACCGTACCCTTGGGCGGCACGTCGACCCGGTCGACCGCCTGCATCGTCATCATCCCGTCCTTGTCGATGCTTTCATGCATTTCGACCTTGAGCGCATAGTCGGTCAGCACGCCGCGCAATTGCGTGCCAGCGTCGCCGCCATGGATGACGAAATAGCCGGCCGATGGCGTTTCCTTATTGGGCGACAGCCGCACCCAGGCCTGATCGATATAGCTGGGGGCCGGATCGCCGCAGGCGCTGAGCAGCATCGGTGCGGCAAGGGCGAAGAGGATAAGGGGCGCGCGCATTGGATGCTCCATGACTGTCTCGTTTCCGGTCGGTGGCATAGGTAATCGCCACAACTTCTTGTGCCAAGCGAAAGCGCGCCTATATCCCACCTGCAAACCGGCCTTGCCTTGGCGCTTATGTGAGGTAATGGGCCGTCAACCGCTGAATGAAATTTGGGGTTCAAAGAGGACACAATGGCAAAAGTTATCGGTATCGATCTGGGCACCACCAACAGCTGCATCGCCGTCATGGACGGTGGCAAGCCCAAGGTCATCGAAAATGCGGAAGGTGCGCGCACCACGCCGTCGATCGTCGCCTTCGCCAAGGATGGCGAGCGCCTGATCGGCCAGCCGGCCAAGCGCCAGGCTGTCACCAACGGCGACAACACGATTTTCGCGGTGAAGCGCCTGATCGGCCGCCGCTTCGACGATCCCATGACCAAGAAGGACATGGAACTCGTCCCCTATGACATCGCCAAGGGCCCGAATGGCGACGCCTGGGTCAAGGCTGGTGGCGAAGATTACAGCCCGTCGCAGATCAGCGCCTTCATCCTGCAAAAGATGAAGGAAACCGCGGAGTCCTATCTGGGCGAGACGGTCACGCAGGCGGTCATCACCGTGCCCGCCTACTTCAACGATGCCCAGCGTCAGGCGACCAAGGACGCCGGCCAGATTGCGGGCCTGGAAGTCCTGCGCATCATCAACGAGCCGACCGCGGCGGCGCTGGCCTATGGGCTGGACAAGCAGGACGGCAAGACGATCGCGGTCTATGACCTTGGCGGCGGCACGTTCGACATCTCGATCCTGGAAATCGGCGATGGCGTGTTCGAAGTGAAGTCGACCAACGGCGACACTTTCCTGGGCGGCGAAGATTTCGACGCCAAGGTGGTGCAGTTCCTGGCCGACGACTTCAAGAAGACCGAGAGCATCGACCTGACCAAGGACAAGCTGGCCCTCCAGCGTCTGAAGGAAGCGGCGGAAAAGGCCAAGATTGAGCTGTCCTCGGCCCAGTCGACCGAAGTCAACCTGCCCTTCATCACCGCCGACCAGAACGGTCCCAAGCATCTGGTGAAGACGATCACCCGCGCCGATCTGGAGCGTTTGGTCGCGGACCTCATCAAGCGCACGATGGAACCGTGCAAGAAGGCGATGGCCGACGCAGGCGTTTCGGCGAGCGAGATCAGCGAAGTGGTGTTGGTGGGCGGTATGACCCGCATGCCCAAGGTGCGCGAAGCCGTGAAGGAATTCTTCGGCAAGGAACCGCATACCGGCGTCAACCCGGACGAAGTCGTCGCCATGGGCGCGGCGATTCAGGCAGGCGTGTTGCAGGGCGACGTCAAGGACGTGCTGCTGCTCGACGTGACGCCGCTGTCGCTGGGCATCGAAACGCTGGGCGGTGTGTTCACCCGCATGATCGATCGTAACACCACCATCCCTGCCAAAAAGTCTCAGGTCTATTCGACCGCCGACGACAATCAGCAGGCGGTGACGATCCGCGTGTTCCAGGGCGAGCGTGAAATGGCGGCGGACAACAAGATCCTTGGCCAGTTCGACCTGCTCGGCATCCCGCCGGCCCCGCGCGGCGTGCCGCAGATCGAAGTCACGTTCGACATCGACGCCAACGGGTTGGTCAATGTCAGCGCCAAGGACAAGGGCACCGGCAAGGAGCAGCAGATCCGCATCCAGGCGTCGGGTGGCCTTTCGGACTCCGACATCGATCAGATGGTCAAGGATGCCGAACGCTTTGCCGAGGACGACAAGAAGCGTCGCGAGGCGGCCGAAGCCAAGAACAACGCCGAAAGCCTGGTCCACACGACCGAAGCGCAACTGGCCGAACATGGCGACAAGGTCGACGCGAGCCTGAAGGGCGAGATCGAAACCGCGATCGCCGACACCAAGACGGCGATCGAGGGCGGCGAGCCAGAAGCGATGAAGGCCAAGGCGCAGGAACTCGCCACGGTTGCGATGAAGCTCGGCCAGGCGATTTACGAGAAGGAGCAGGCTTCGGCCGCCGCTCCGGGTGCGGACGCGCCCAAGGCTGACGATGATGTCGTCGACGCCGAATTCTCGGAAGTCGACGAAAACAACAAGGCATAATCTATGCCCATCGCCCGTCATGCTGGTACGAACCGGGGTGACGGGCGAAGCGGGCGGGGGCCTCTATGACGACCGAAGTTGATTATTACGAACTGCTCGAAATCGAGCGCACGGCGGACGGCGCGGCGATTAAAAGCGCCTATCGCAAAATGGCGATGAAATATCACCCGGACAAAACCGGAGGATGCACCGACAGCGAAGCCAAGTTCAAAGCCGTTTCCGAGGCCTATGATTGCCTGAAAGACCCGCAGAAGCGCGCCGCCTATGACCGGTTTGGCCATGCGGCCTATACCCAGCAACAGCAGGGCGGCGGTGGCGGCGGTTTCCATGCCGGCGCGGGCGGCTTTTCGGACCTTGGCGACATATTCGAAACCATTTTCGGCCAGTCCGGCTTTGGTGGGCAGGGCGGTCAGCGCCAGGCCAACCGCCGCGGCGCGGACTTGCGCTACGATCTGGAAATCACCCTCGACGAAGCCTATCACGGCAAAAAGACCGATATCCAGATCGAGGTGTCGGCCGCCTGCGATAGTTGCGAAGGGTCGGGCGCGCAGCCGGGCACTGGGGTCAAGACCTGCGCCACGTGCAAGGGCCATGGCCAGGTCCGTGCGCAGCAGGGCTTCTTCGTGGTCGAACGCACTTGCCCGGCCTGCCATGGCGCGGGCCAGGTGATCGAAAGCCCCTGCCGCTCCTGCCGGGGCGAAGGGCGCGTGGACAAGCCCAAGAGCCTGTCGGTCACTATTCCGGCCGGGGTCGACGAAGGCACCCGCATTCGCCTGTCGGGCGAGGGTGAGGCCGGTGCACGCGGCGCCCCGGCGGGCGACCTTTATATCTTCCTGCATGTGAAGCGGCACAGCCTGTTCGAACGCGACGGCACGACCCTGTTCTGCCGCGCGCCGGTCAGCTTCACCACGGCGGCATTGGGCGGTGCGATCGAAGTACCAGGCCTCGATGGTCTGCGGCACGAGATCAAGATCCCCAGCGGCATCCAGTCGGGCAAGCAGATCCGCCAGCGCGGCGGCGGCATGCCTGTCCTCAACGGTCGCGGCCATGGCGACATGGTGGTCCAGATCGACGTGGAAACGCCCACCAAGCTGACGTCGAAGCAGAAGGAACTGCTCGAAGCCTTCCGCGAAACGGAAACCGGCGAGGAATGTCCTCAGGTCAGCGGCTTCTTCTCCAAGCTCAAGGATCTGTGGGCGGATTGATGCGCTGTTCCCCGGCGAAGGCCGGGGTCCAGTCTCACGTCAGGGCTGGACCCCGGCCTTCGCCGGGGAACCACATATTCAACCGGTCGCCTTGCTCCG
>JAVBXL010000128.1 GCA_030824575.1 bacterium
GCCGCCCGGATGCTGCAACAGGTGCCGATGACCGATGGCGCGACCCCGGCGCAGGGCGACGCCGCTTTCTCCCCCGACGCGCTGTTTACCGAAGCCAAGGCGCTGGCGCGCGACGACCAGGCTTTGCTCTTGCAAATCCGGCTGGCGCAGTCGGCATCGGGGCGTGGCGTGCTCGCCTCCGCCTTTGGCAAGGGGCTGGTGCGGCGCGTGCTCGACGTCAATCCGCGCAACGCCTATCGCTTCAACGTCACCGCCAAGGGCGGCGAGCCGCTGCGCATCGGCGCGATCGGCGATATCGGCACCAACATGTATATCCGCCTGCTCGATGCGTCGGGCCGGCAAATCTGTCTGGACGACAATGCCGATTATGCCCCGGTCTGCGCTGTCACGCCGCGCGCGTCGGGCCAATATCGGGTCGATATCGGCAATAAAAGCGCCGCCCGCAGCCGGACCGTGATCCTGAGCAACTGAGGCGCGCAGCTGCATGGTCAGTTGCCGGTATAGAGTTCGCCGATCGACAGGCTGGCCTGCGCCCCGGCCTTGACCATCAGCGCGCGGATCGGGCCGACCAGCCGGGCGGCGGCGCGCTGATTTTCGACCGTGCGCAGCAGCAGGCGGAAATCGTCGGGCGGCTGCGGCGTCACCAGCGCGACGACATGGTCCGCGCCAAAGGGCGGAATGACCTGGCTTTCAAGGACGGGGAGCGACTGGCCGGCGGCCAGTTCGCCCTTCCCGTCCGACGCGGCGACCGGGAACAGCCGCTGCACCGTGCCGTCCGACGCGATGTTGAACACGGTCGCATAACGCGGGCCAGGCGCGACCGAGCCATCACCCGTTTGCGCCAGCGCCAGCGTGACCGGCGCGCCGGACGGATAGCGCGCGCCATTGTCGAGCGGGCCAACCATCAGCCGCGCGCCGCGTTCCGACAGGAGCGGGCGCAGCGCCTCCAGCGCCGCCCATTTGTCGATGACGCCGCGCACCTGCGCCGGGCTCTTCACATTCTGGGCGACGATGTCGCCGGTGCGGCGCAGCATCGCCTGCGCCCGCGCGTCCCACACGAAATCGGCACCCTGCCCGTCGGTCAGGATGCGCCAGGGATGATCGCCGCTGACGCTGGCACGCGCCTTCACATCCGCGACATAGAGGCCAGGCAGCGGCGGCGGCACCGGCGGCGCGGGCGGCGGCGGCACGGTGGCGAACAGGGCCTGCCCCTCTCGCCCCGGCGGAATGATCGTGCTGCTTTCCTGCCGCTGGCCACTCAGCATCCGCACCTGGACGTTGAGATAGGCGCCCAGTTCGCCGATCGACAGCGTGCCGTCGCCATCCTGATCGGCGGCCATGCCCTTGCCGTCGGCGCGCGGCGTGGACATGCCCTGCTCGAACGACCAGGTCAGGAATCCGCGGGTCGGCGCGCCCTCCACCGGCAGCGCATTTTCCCAGGCGATCTGATCGTCGCGCGCCGCGCTGATATAATAGAGGTTGGGCAGGTCGTCGCGCGTGGCGCTGACCGGGGCCGCATCGGCGGACGCCAGCACGCTGGCGAAGCGCGGAGCCGGGCGCGATCCCAGTTCGACATTGCGCGCGCCCAGCGTCAGCCGCGGGGTCATGCCCATGACGCGCGGATCGACCGAACGGTGCAGCGTGCCGGAATGACAGGTATCGGCCATCATCAGCACCTGCACGCCCTTTGGCACATACAGGGACAGCCAGGTGTAGAAATCCTTGTCGACGATGAAGCGCTCTGCGTCCTTCACGTCAGGATCGAAGCCGGGCAGCGGCAGGAACTGGTCGGTGTCGCCGTCGCGCGTGCCCTTGACCGCGGCCTCGGCCAGCGCGCCATGGCCGGTATAATAAAGGAATATCCAGTCGCCCGGCCTGGAGCGTAGGCCCAGCGCGTGCAGAGCGGTTTCGACCGTGGTGCGGCTGACGCCGTCGTTGCGCAGCACGGTGACGTCGCTCGCGCCCTGGCCGCGAATCAGCGCCTCCATCGCCGCCAGATCATTTTCCGGCCCGACCAGATCCATGATTAACTTGGACTGGAACTGCCACGCCCCCACCAACAAGGCGCGCGTTTCTGCATGAGCATGACCGGGACTAGTCAATATTGTGACAAAGCCGGCCAGTACTGTTGCCCAGAGTCCACGCCGCCCCTTCGACATTGGGATTTCCCCGCGCTTTTTTGTTGCCTCGACAGATATATACCCATAGTCTTAGAAAGGTAATTGGGGCAATAACTATATCTTGACTCGGAGCGGACAAATGGCCGTGTTGCGTTGCACTATAGGCGTTGCTTCCTTTATGCTTTTTGCTGGTGGCGCGGCAAACGCTCTGGCGCAGGCGGATAACGCCCCGCCGTCCGAACAAGCCCCTGTGGAGGGCGCGGCGGGCCGTGGCGTACGCATATTGCCGCCGGAACCGCCCGCGCCCAAGCCTGTTGCACAAGAGCCACAAGCACCACAACAACAGCCAATCCATGCCGTCCCTCCCGCCCCCGCCGTCGCCCCTGGCCGGAAGGTGCCGGTTGCCGCTGCTCCCGTGGCCGTCGCGCCGGTCGCGCCCGTGCTCAAGGCCTGCGACCGTCCGGTGGCGAAGCCGACGCTGCGCTTTACCGATCCCGCGCGCTTCGATCGTGCGTTGAAGGGCAAGCTGCGCCGTGGCCGCCCGGTGGTGGTCGATCTCGACACGCCCTATCCGGCCGACAATGAAGCGCCGTTGCCGCTGGGCGCCTGGCTGAACGAGATCAAGCAGAGCGGCGGCACCGTCAGCGTCGCCCCCTATTGTCAGAAGGGGCGTGGCCTGGGCGGTTTCTTCGCCAAGCTGTTCGGCGGCGGCCCGGCCGAACCCTATAAGGCCGCGCGCCGCTACGACGCGGTGCTGCATGTCGACGCAGTCGACCAGGTGGTGACCCAGGTCGAGTTCGCGCCGCGCAAGGCGACAAAATGAGCCGTCCACATCCGGGGCGCGGGCGAGCGGGCGGGCGCGGCCTGATCCGCGCGCTGGCCGCCGCCTGGGCGCTGGCGTTGCTGGCATTGGCCGGTCCCGCGCGCGCGGCGGAAGAACCCCGACTGGCGCTGGTGATCGTCAACGGCGCTTACCAATCCTTCGATAAGCTCGGTTCCACCTATGCGGACGGCGACAAGGTCGCGACCGCGCTCAATGCCACCGGCTTTATCGACGCCAGCGGGGACGGCCCGGTGCAGGTGCGCCGCGACCTGTCACGCGACGCGATGTTGCAGGCGGTGGCCGATTTCCGGGTCAAGCTGGCCGCCGCCGGGCCCAAGGCGTTCGGCACCCTCTATTTTTCCGGCCATGGCGCGGCGCTGGGCAGCTATGGCGACGTCATGCTGCTGCCGGTCGATGCCGGCCGCGACCTCACGCCCGAAAGTGCGACGCTGACCCGTGCGGCGCTGACCCATAATCTGCTGGGATCGGGCGCGAAGACGGTACTGATCGTGCTCGACATGTGCCGCAACGTCCTGCCCGCGCCTCCGCCGTCGCTGACCCAGATGATCGCCGCGGAAACCGGCACCGAAGCGAGCGCGGTGGGCGAACTGGCGGGCAGCAAGGGGCTGCGCCGCATGGTGCGCGCCCCCGCCGCCGCGATCCGGCCGGACCAGGGCTATCTGGTCGCCTTCTCCACCAGCGCCGACCAGGTCGCGTTCGACGACGGCATTTTTTCCAAGGTGCTGGCCGAGGAAATCCGCCGCCCGCAGCAGAATATCGCCGATGCCTTGAAGCGCGTATCCGACCGTGTGGCGCTGTCGTCGGGCAAGAATTTCCAGAAGCCGACCTTCGACTATGGCCTGCAAGGCGCGCCGCCCTGCTTCATTTCCTGCGACCGGGCGGCGAGCGATCGTTTCTACGATTGCGCCAACTGCCCCTGGATGCGGGCGATCCCGGCCGGGCTGACGCCGTTCGGATCGCCTGTGTCGGAACCGGGGCGTGGCGGGGACGAGGCTGTGCAGGCCGACGTGAAGATCGACCGGCCCTTCGCCATCGGCGTCTATGAGGTGACGATCGCCGAATGGAATGCCTGCGTGCGCGATAATGCCTGCACGAAGCTGGGCAATTGGTCGAAGGATAATCCCAATCCGCTGATCCCGGCGACGGACATCAGTTATGAGGATGCGCAGGCCTTCGTCGCCTGGCTGACGGTCCAGTCGGGCCGCGCCTATCGCCTGCCAAGCGAGCAGGAATGGGAATATGCCAGCCGCGGCGGCGCGCCGTCGGCCTTTCCCTGGGGCGACGATATCGGCCCATCGATGGCCAATTACGATCATACCGCCCGCTATCACGGGTCGGACACCGCGCCCTATCGCGGCTATCCCGAAGCGGTGAACAGCTATCCCGCCAACAGCTTCGGCCTCAACCAGATGCAGGGCAATGTGTGGGAATGGACGTCGGGCTGCACCGATACGTCCTGCCGCGCGCGGATCATGCGCGGCGGATCGTTCGAAAGCGCCCCCGATGCGCTGCGATCGGCCAATCGTTTCACCGTCCCGCCCGGCAAACGCCGGCAGGACGCAGGCTTGCGCGTCGTGCGCGACCTGGAACCGGACGAAATCGGGGGATCGTCCTGACGACAATTTCATGAGGGTTTGCGTCGGGGGTGGGACTTCGGCGCATGAAGAGGGGAATATCGATGAACAAGTTTCTGATCGCGGCCACGGTGGCGGCGCTGGTGCCGGGCGCGGCTTTGGCGTCGCCTTACTATTCGACCGTTGGCAGCCCCAACAGTCTGCAACATACAGCGGTCACGACCGCGCTCAATCTCAACGATCTCGACTATGACGATGATCCCGACACGCCGGGTTTCGACATGGAGGGAGACGCCGACACGATCGGCGGCGCGTTCAGCTATTGGGGGTCGGCCGGGGTCGAGGGCCAGCGCTACGAATTGCGCTATCAAAAGGCGTTTCGTCCCTCCGAAGGCAGTCGCGCCCGCGTGCTGATCGACCCGATCCTCAACGTCCTGCACGTCAATGACGGCCAGACCGCGATTCTGGGCACGCTGTCCACCGGCGTCGAAATTCCGGTCCAGCCTAACTGGCTCATCACTCCGCGCGTGGCGTTCGGCGCGACCGACAATGACGGCTATTTCGGCGCCAGCAGCGAAGTGCTGACCCTGTCGGCCACCAGCCGCTACAAGATCGCGCAGGTCGGCCGCGGCGACCTGACCATCGGCAACATGGTCGGGTGGACCACCACGACGGACATCGGCATCGGCAAGAAGGTGCCCTTCTATTTCAAGGAGGATGTCTGGTCGTTCCGCAACGGCATCGCCTATCAATTGCCGTTGAAGGGCCGCATGTTCGGCGGGCGGCAGGGGTCGATGCGGGCCAGCTACACCTGGACCAAGCTGACCGGCGATCCGCAATCCTATGAAGATGTGCATGAAGCGGCGCTGAGCGTGGGCATCCGCACCCGCGAGGTGGAGCAGAAGAGCCGCGCCGAACAGTTGCGCATCGGCCTGATCTACACCCATGGCACCAGCAGCTTTTCGCATGATTTCGATTTTGACGCGGTGACGCTGACCATCGGCTATCGTTTCTAAAACAGCTATTCGGGAGGAACGGGTGATGACACGTCGTCTCGTTACATGGGGCAGCGTTGCGCTGCTGGCGCTTTCGGGCGCAGGCATTTCGGCCCAGCAGAGCGACGACGCGCTGTTCATGACCGGGGCAGAGCCCGTTTCTCCCGAAGACTATGCCAAGCTGCCCAAACAGGGACGTTTCCGCGCCTATCTGCCCAAGCAGGTGGACCTGTCCAACGCCTATCCCCCGCCCGGATCGCAGGGACCGCAGCCCAATTGCGTCGCGTGGGCGACGACCTATGCCGCGCGCACCTTCCTGAACTTTCGCGACAAGAATGTGCAGCCGGACAATCCGGCCGACCAGATGAGCCCGGCCTATGTCTATAACCGGCTGCGCCCCGCGGGATCGCCCTGCACCGGCACGATCAGCATCGTTCAGGCGCTGACCCTGCTGAAAAATGAAGGCACGGTCAGCCTGGCCGAATTTCCCGATGACATGACCAAATGCGCGATCCCCGCGCCCGATGGGCTGAAAACCAAGGCGGGCAATTTCCGCTTGCTCGACTGGCGCGCGGTCGATCGGGAGGTCAAGGATGATTGGCGCACGCCGATCATATTGGACGACGTCAAGGGCGCGCTCGCCCGCGGCGCGCCGGTGATCTTCGCCATGCCTGCGCCCGCCGATTTCAAGGCGTTTCGCGGCGACGGCGTCTATAGCCGCGCGGCAAAGCCGGACAAGGCCAATTATCACGCCATGGCGATCGTAGGCTATGACGAGGATCGTCAGGCGCTGCGCATCATGAATAGCTGGGGCCCGATCTGGGGCGACAAGGGCTATGCCTGGATCGACTATGCCACCTTCCGGCTGCTGACCGGGGAAGCCTATTCGCTCGAAGCGCCGGTCGCCCCGGCCGCGCCCGGCGCGCCACCGCCGCCCCAGCGCAGCAATGCCCAGATCTTCGCCGACCAGGCGGCGGCCATGCCCTGCGGCGCGGTGTCCGTGCAGGGCAGGAGCGTCTCCGGCTTTTCCGGCGATCTGAACGCCATCGCCGCATTGCGCGAGGCGGCGGCCAAGGCCGATCCGGCGATGAAGGTCGCGGTGCGCCACCTGCCCTGGCCGCAATGCGAGGCCGCGCTGACCCTGGCCGCGGCGATGGCACGCGAGGGCACCAGCATCGTTGCGCTGACTGCGGACGGCCAAGATCGGGACGGCGACCCCGTCGTGATGAAGGAGAATGAGATTTTCGGCGTCAGCGCAACGACGAGCGCGGCGCGGCCCTATCTCAGCATCATCTACCTCCAGGCCGACGGCAGCGCGATCGAGCTGCATCGCGGCCATCCCGAACCCGACCGCAAGGGCGTCCGGCGCGTGACCATCGGCCTGTCCCAGGCAGCGCAACGCTATCAGGTCGCCCCGCCCTTCGGCCCCGAACTGATCGTCGCGCTCGCCTCGGCCAAGCCGCTGTTCGGCGATGACGAAGTGGTGAACGGCACCGAGCGGCAGTTCCTGACCAGGTTGCGCGCCAAGCTGGCCGCGCGCCAGGGCGACGGCCAGGGCGTCTCCGCCGCCTTCATCCGGCTCCAGACCAGCAACTGACCCCGGCCATGGGGGGCCAGCCACCAAAAGGCATCAGGGGCCTGCGACTGCCGCCGGTGGCGCCGGTCGTGCGCTTCGGCGCGATGGCCCTGGCCTTCCTGCTGGGCACATGGGGTTTTGCGCAAGCCTACGCGCAGGCCGGGATCGCCTCGACCGTCATGCAGGACGCTATGCGCGCGATGCGGCTGATCGTCGGCAGCTTTCCGCAGGTGCTGGAAGGGCGCGACCTGCCGCTTGCGCTCGATATTGCGCGCTGGGCGCTGCCGCTGCTGACCTTCTGGTCGACGGCGGCTTTGGCCTGGGAGCAGTTGCGCAATCCGCTGCGGCTGGCGCTGATCCGGGCGCGGGGCGAACATCTGGTGATTGCGGGCGACGAGAGCGGCGGCCTGGCCGCGCAGGCGGCGCGCGGCGCGCTGGCCGACGGACGGCGCGTGCTGCTGTGGCCGCAGGACCGGCGCACGACCTGGATCGCCGACGCGCTGGAGGCAGGCGCGGCGGAGGTGGAACAGGGCGTGGCGCAGGAGAGCGCCCCCGCGCTGGCGCTGGACAAGGCGCGCGCGGTGCTGCTGCTGTCGCGTGAGGCACGCGGCAATATCGCGCTGGCCTCCGCCCTATTGGCGCAGGCGGCGGCGGTGCGGCCGGCGGGCGACCCGATCGACATCATCCTGCGCGTCGATGACCTCGACCTGCGGCGCAGCGTGGAGCAGCGGTTCGAGCATGGCGACCGGCGGACCGCGCGGGTGCGGCTGGCGGCGTTGCCCGACATCGCCGCGCGGCAGCTGGCGCTGGCCCGGCCAATCGACGGTTTCACGCGCGAAGGACAGGCGGGGCGCGGCGTGCTGGCGATCGGCTTCACCCCGCTGATCGAACGCTATGTGCTGCGCACGCTGGCGGGCGGCCATTATCGTGATGGCGGCAAGCCCGTCTTCGCGATCCATATGGCCGACGCCGCGCAGGGCGAGGCGGCGTTTCGCGCGCGCAATCCCGGCGCAGACGCGCTGTCGCCGCTGCGCTTTGTCGAGGCGCGGCCCGACCCGGCGCGGATCGCGCCGCTGATCGACGCCCATGTCGCGACGGCGGGCGAGCCGGTGGCGATCC
>JAVBXL010000186.1 GCA_030824575.1 bacterium
GACGGCGATGTCGCCCGACCGGGGCAGCGTCACCATGCCGTCGGGGCGAACGGTCGCGCTGCGCGACAGTTCGGGCATCCGGTCGACCGCTATCTCCAACTGATCACCGGGGCCGAGGACATAGGCGCTTTCATAGCGGGCGGCCGACTGGATGACGTCCGGCGCGGCATCGATACTGAGCGGTTCGCGCAGGCTGGTCGAGCAGGCGCCGAGCAGAATCGGGATGAGCAGCAGCAGCGCGGTGAGCAGGCTGGTGCGGGCCGAAGTGCAGTTTGGCGCGATCATGCCGATGCTCCCGCCAGGGTAAGGCGCGCGCGCATCGCCCAGGCGCGGGGCGATAAGGGATTGGCGGCGCAGGCCTGGTCCAGCGCCACGCGGGCGGCAACCGGATCGCCCCGCGCCATCGCCATATCCGCCTGCGCGCGATGCAGCCGGGCGACAATAGCGCGGCGACGGCGTTCGGGCGCGCCGCTGTAACGTCGCCGCTCCAATATCCGCAGCATCGTGGCTACGACCTGCGGGTTGGCCATCAGCCCCAGCGTGTTGCGCAACTGCCCTGCATGATAGCGAAAGCCGAGCAGCACATCAGGATCGAACCATCCGACCGCGCCGCTATCGCCCAGCCGCGTGAAGATGTTCAGCTCGAACGGGAAATTGCCATGACAGTCGGCATCGACAAAGCCGGACCGATGGAGCGTGGCCGTGCGGAAGACGGTGCCGGAAATGGGCGTGAAACCGCTCGCCATATGCGTATCGAGTATGGGGAAGCGGCCGCGCGGCCGGCCCCGCCGATGCATCCGTAGATAGGCCCGGCTTTCCGCGTCGGATGGCCGACCATCCACGTCGAACAGCCAGGGATTGGCGACGAACAAAGCAGCGTCGGGCGCGGCGTCGAGCGCCCCGACCGCGCGCTGGAGATAGGCGGGGGACAGCAGGTCATCGTCATGCAGGATGCAGAAATAATCGGCATCCCCCGCCTGTTCGAAGAAATAGCGGCCCTGACCATATTCGCCGCCATTGTCCGCCTGCTGGACGAAGCGGATGCGCGGATCGCCCAGGCTCTCGACATAGGCGCGCACCACATCGCCGACGCCGCCCGGCGAGGCGTTGTCGCTCACCACCACGCGGAAATCGCGGAAGCTTTGCGCGCGCAGGCTGGCCACCGCCTCCCGCACAAAATCGGGGCGATTATAGGTGGGGACACCCACGAAGATGCGCTCAGAAGAAATGGCGATGCGCCTTGTACCAGAGGAAGGTCTGGCCCAGCCGCTCGTCCAGCCCCGCGCCCGGTGCCCAGCCCAGCTTGTCCGACGCCAGCGCGGAGGACAGATATTGCGCCTGGATCTCGCCATGGGCGTTGTTGCGCACATCCGGTTCCAGATCGCCACGGCCGGCCGCGGCCAGGGTGCGGCGGGTCAGGTCCAGCACGCTCACCGGCTCTCCCGTGCCGAAATTAAACGCGCGGCCGACGACGTCAGCGTCGCCCATATGCTCGGCCAGCAGCAAATAGCCGCGCACGATATCCTCGACATAGACATAGTCGCGCACCGGCGACCCGTCCGACCGGATCACCGGCCGCTCCCCGTCGATCGCAGCCAGACAGGTGCCTGGCACGATGCGGTTGCTGTTGAGGTCGCCCGGCCCGAACAGATTGCCGCAACGGGTGATGGCGACCGGCAGGCGGTAGGTCTGGGCATAGCTGAGCGCGATCAGGTCGGCGCAGCTTTTCGACACGTCATAGGGGTGCCGACCCTGCAACGCGAAATCCTCCTGATAGGGCAGGGTTTCATGGTCGCCATAGGCCTTGTCGGAAGACGCAATGACGATCCGTTCGACCGTGGCGACGCGGCGGCACGCCTCCAGCAGGACCCATGTCCCCTTGATATTCGCTTCGAAGGTGGACAGCGGATTGCGGTTGGCGACGCCCACGATCGCCTGCGCGCCCAGATGAAACACGGTATCGACCGCATATTCGTTCAATGCGCGTTCGATGACGTCATAATCCTCCAGCGCGCCGCGCACCACCTTGGCGCGGGTGGCAAGGCCGTCGGCCTGAAAGCGCGATTGCGGCACCATGTCACGCACCAGCGCCACGACCTCGGCGCCCTGCGCCAACAGTGCCGCGACCAAGCTGCCGCCCAGAAAGCCGGTCGCGCCAGTGACGAGGCAGGTCTTGCCCTTCCACACGCCGCTCATGCCGCGCGCTCCTCTGGCAATATGGGCGCGATCCAGGGCGGCGGCCCGCCGGCGGCGAGCGTCTCGTCCATTTCGACCACATCCTTGTGGAAGTCGAACGACTTGAAAAAGCCGTCATGGCGGTAGGTGAAGGCATCGCCGCGCGCGATCAGCGGAGGGATGATGTCGCGCTCCAGATTTTCGCCCTGCCAGTCGGTGAAGATGGCCGGGTCCATCACCATGAAGCCGGCGTTTATCCAGTAATCGGCGATCAGCGGCTTTTCGGCGAAGCGGGCGATAGCGCCATCCTCCTCCACCGACAGCACGCCATATTGCGAATACATAGGGACGGACGTGATCGTCAGCCGCGCGCCATGGCCGCGGTGGAACGCGACGACCGCGTCCAGCGGCACGTCCGACAGGCCATCACCATAGGTGGCTATGAAAGGACCGTCGATCAGGTGGCGGCAATTCCAGACGCGGCGGCCGGTATCGGCATCCTCGCCGGTGTCGACGATATGGACATTGGCGCCGATATCCTTCCCCTCGAAATAATCGTGCAGGACATCCTGCCGATATCCCGCCGCCAGAATGAAGTCGCGAAAGCCCTGACGAATGAAATTCTTGATGACATGGACCAGCACCGGCGTCCCGCCCAGCGGCAGCATGGGCTTTGGCAGATAGGTGGTGAAGGGAAAGGCGCGGATGCCCTGCCCGCCGCATAATATGACGACTTTCATCGGTCGGTTCCTTTCGTCTTGGCCTTGGTGAACTGGTCGAGAGAGATGGTGGCGAGGCCAATGCCGAATTCCGGCCCGGCGATGCCGCGCTGGATCAGGGGGGCGAGACGAGGGTGGCTGACATGCCCGCCGAACCAGAGCTTGATCTGATCGTCGTCGCGCAGCGGTCCGGGGGCCAGGATTTCGCCATCGGTCCAGTCCGTGCTGGCGCGTGTCAGCAACGGCGCGTCATCCTCGCGGAAATGGAGGCCATCGGCGGACCGGGCATGGTGGATCGCCACCTGCTGCCACTCTGGGTCTGCGCCCTCCTGCACATGGGCGACCGAATAGAACAGATCGACAGCTTCCCCATCGGCCAGCGCGGCAGGCGAGGAATAACCGGCATAGCCTGCGCGCGCGGGATAGAGCGGCCCTTGACCCAGCACCTGCACTGGCGGTGTGAAGGTCACGCCATCGCGCGACCGGATCAGCCCGATCGACTGGCGCGGTGGGCCGCCTTCCGCGCGCGCGCCCACGGCGGAAAAGTAGATCAGCAATTCGCCGCCGCGCACCACCGCGCCCGGCTCGCCAACCAAATAGCCGTTCCAGTCGGTCGCCCCGCCGGTCGCCCGCAGCAGCGTCCAATTGGCGACTTCCCACGCCACGCCATCGGGCGAAACGGCCAGGCCGAACGCCATGGGCGACGGATCTGGGCTGGCATAGACGCCGGTAAAGGCCATCCAGTAGCGCCCCGCGAACGAGACGACGCTGGGCGTTTCGATGCTGGCATAAGGGCCGCCGGCTGGCGACAGCAGCGGCGTGGCCGGCGACAGCGTCCAATGCGCGCCATCGCCCGACACCGCGCGGAACGGCAGGACCGGCGGCTTGAACGGCGCGTCGGTGCTGCTCGTCATATAGAGGACATAGCCGTCCGCAGTGCGCAGCGGGCTGGGGTCGTTCCACAGGCCCTGGCGGCGCAGCGATCCCGCCGTAATCACCGGCGCTGTGCGGCTGACCCGCCAGCCCGTCATCGCGCGCGGCAGGTCAGGCGGTGGTGCAGGGTTGGTACACGCCGCCAGCACCAACGCAAGAGAGGAGGCTAACCCCCGCATCAGAACGCATTCCGCTGCACGAACGGCACCAGCAGCGTGCGCGCAACGATCTGTAGGTCCAGCCAGATCGACCAGCGGCGCAGATACTCGATGTCATGGACGACGCGCTGCTCCATCTTGTCGCGCGTATCCGTTTCGCCGCGCCAGCCGCTGACCTGCGCCAGGCCGGTGATGCCCGGCTTGATTTTGTGCCGCACCGCATAGCGATGGATCAGCGGCCGAAAATTATCGTCCAGCGCAACTGGATGCGGCCGCGGCCCGACCACCGACATGCTGCCCAGCGCGACGTTGATGAATTGCGGCAGTTCGTCGATCGATGTGCGGCGCAGGAACGCGCCGACCCGCGTTACCCGGCTGTCGCCGCGCCGCGCCTGGAAGAAATCGTCCGCTTCTGCCACCCGCATCGACCGGAATTTCCAGATGCGGAACGGCCGACCGTCCAGCCCATAGCGGGTCTGGGAAAAGAAAATTGGCCCGCGCGTATCCAGCTTGATCGCGACCCCCGCCAACAGGCAGATCGGCAGGATGACCGGCAAGGCGATGAGCGTGAGGGCGACATCCTCCGCTCGCTTGACCAGACGCGAATAGCCTTCGAACGGGGATTCCACGATGCTGACGACCGGCTGGCCATAGACATCGTCCCAGCGCGCACCGACCAGGTCCAGCCGGAACAAAGGCGGGCAATAATAGAGCGAGGCGGTGGTGTCGCCGAACCGGTCCAGGATCGCCTTGATCCTTTGTTCCGCCGCCATCGGCAGCGTCACATAGATGCGGCTGACGGCGCCAGATCGCGCCAGATCATATAGCCGGTCGACCGGCCCGCCAAAAGCCTGATCGGGCAGGGCGACGGTGCGATCGTCCGACGGGCGGCGATCGTCGAACACGCCCATCGACCGGATGCCCATCCAGCGCTGCCGCGCGAACACATCGCCCAATCGCTGCGCCGTTTCGGTCGCGCCGATGAAGGCGGCGCTGCGATGGTCATAGCCGAAACTGCGCCAGAAACGCAGCGCCAGGCGCACCACGATGCGAAACAGGATGATCGCGCCCAGTGACGCGCCATACCAGAGCGCCGCGGTCGGCGCCCACAGCGTAGCGTGCGCCAGCGGCAGGTCGCCCAGCAGCCAGAACAGCGTCATGATCCCGGCAAAACTGATCGTCCAATGGGCGGTCAGGTCCGCCAGTTCATGCCGCAGCCGCACGATCCGCCAGGACCGGCTGAGGTGGAAGAAGGACGCCACCAGTTCCAGCACCGCCACGCACAGCAGCGCGTCGATGATCGCCGACCGGGGCGACAGCGCGCCAGCGACCAGCGCCATGCACAACAGGATCAGCGCGGTATCGACCAGTCGGCACAGGCGCACGAACAGCGCGCCGAATTGCTGGAACATGCCGCTCGTTCTGAAATCCGCATGCCATGGAGGGGTCTGCATCGCCTCGGCGCTCCCGCTTTAAGTAAAACTTCCTGAATAATGCGCAAATTATGTAATATATAAATTATGAAAATCATATTTCATGCATAGATTGGATATCATTGCCGAATCACTTTTCAATGAAATCAAAAGAACAAGATGAGTCATAGTGTGTTTAACCATGTTAATATTTAATGTGCCAATTTATGACATAGTCATTTGGTCGGACGTTCGTGACTATCGTCGTGGATATTATTTCATATTTTATCTTTATTGTGATTCGGTCGATGGGATCGAGCGGCGGTAAGATGTCGGCCGGGAAAGGAGCGATCGAACGGATGTTCTGCATGTTGGGCTATCATCGCGCCGATCCGGCGGCGGCCTGGAATGGCGGCATCGGCTTTTCTCGCTGCCTGGGCTGTGGCGTGGAGTTGGTGCAGCGGCCGGGCGCTGGTTGGACCCCGGTGCCGCGCGGCTATGCCGTGATCTGGAGGCCGCTGGCGGACCGGCCCGCGCTTGCGGGTCACGCGCAGGCCAAAACGACAGCTTTCTCGCTAGCCCGGCTGACGCACGGCGCGAGACGGTTGGGCGCTGCCGCAGGCCGGACGCTGGACCGCTTCCACGCCCCGCCTGACCATGCCTCCCGCAATTATCGCTACCTCGCGCAGCGGATCGGCAGCGCGCAAACGGTCCTGCTAAGCGCACTGTGCGATGCCGATGCGGCCAATGACGCGCTGCTGCTGCTTGCTGCCATGCTTCGGGAAGAGCGGGGCGGGCGGCTGTTGCTGATCGACGCGACGCTGGGCAGCGATGGCGTGAGCGTCCCGCTCGGCGCAGCCGGCAAGCCGGGCCTGTCGGAGGTGCGGCCCGACGATCCCTGGTCGGTGGTGGAGGTCATGCGGATTCTGGCCCGGCCGGACATGATCCTGCTGGGCGCGGGCCAACGCTCCGCCGCCGGCCGGCCGGACCATATCGCGGCCCTGCTGCCCTTCCTGACGGAACGGTTCGACCATATCCTGATTCAGCAGCGCGCCATCATGGCGGATAGCCGCAATCTGGCGCTGGCGACGCGCGCCGACCTGATATGGGCGCTTGCGGAGGAAGGGCGATCGCCTATGGCGAACCTCCACGCCGCGCGCGATGCCTTCCGCGCCAATGGCATCGCTGACGTCGGCCTGATCCTTACCGTGCCGGCCCATGGCGGCTGAAGCCGTCCTCTCCCGCGCGTCGAGCGGTCGCCTGTTACTGGCGGCTGGCGTATCGGGCGGCGCAGCGCTTATCGTCGCGGCAGGCCTCTCGTCCGGGCGCGGCGCGGCGCTGGCGGCAGTCGCCGCGCTGGGCTTAGGCGGCGCCGTCTGGGCCAGCGGCAATCCCCGGCTCGCCTGCCTCTGGGGCGTGGGCCTGACCGCACCTTTGGGCATCGCCAAGCGGTTCCATCCCATGCCCCATATGGGCGGGGCCGGGGCCTACACGATCGAGGTCGTCGATCTGTTCCTGCTGGCGCTGCTCCTCTTCCAATGGCGCGACGCCGCGCGGGGCTGCGCGCCCCCCCGCATCCCCGACCTGGCTTATTATTGGATCGCCATGATCCTGCTCGGCCTGATCGACGCCGTCCTTGGTCCCTATCGCCAGCTGGCGGCGGCGGAGGCGTTTCAGATGTCCAAGTCGCTGTCGCTGTTCTTGCTGCTGCTGGGTGAACTGACGCGAGTGCGCCGCTTCATGCACCTGTTTGCGGCGCTGACCTGCGGGCTGTTGCTCCAGGCCGCGGTCGGCATCGCCCAATATGCGAAGAAGGGCGATATCGGCCTGCAATTTCTGGGCGAGGCGACGATGACCACGCTCGAATATGCCAATCGCGCCACCTATATGGATGGCGGCGCGACCTTCCGCATCGGCGGGCTTTTGGGCCATCCCAATATCCTCGCCGGCTTCATCGCCATGGTCGCGCCGATGCTGCTGGCGATGCTGATGACTCGCCTGCCGATCGACCGGAAGCTAGCGATCGGCGCAGTGCTGGCGACGGCGCTGCTGGCTCTGCTGCTCACATTATCGCGATCGGGCTGGCTTGCCTTTGCGCTCGCCGCGCCGATCGTCGTCGGCCTCATGCTGCGCGATCGCCGTTCGCGGCGGCGTGCGCTGGCGGGCGCGGCCATTGCGCTGGCGGTCGGCCTGATCGCGACGCTGGCCGCCGCCCCGGCAATCCTGCGCCGCTTCACCCAAAGCGATCCGGGGGCGGTCGATTTCCGCTGGGAATGGATGGGCGTCGCCTGGAACATGGTGCGCGACCACCCGCTGCTGGGCGTCGGCCTCAACAGCTTCGTCCAGCATCTGCCCGGCCGCACCCCCTATGGCGGGACGGAGGCGCTCACCCGCACCTTCGGTGCGAACTGGCCGGTGGTGCACGACATCTACCTGCTGATCTGGGCGGAGCAGGGAACGGTCGGCTTCGTCTGCTTCCTGCTGCTGCTGGTCGGCCTGCTACGCACCGCATGGCGCAACGCGAAACGCTGCGCCGATCCGCTGCTTCATGCCCTGAATGTCGGCGCGCTGGCTGGCCTCTGCGCCAATCTGCTCGACGGCCTGGGCAGCTTCTTCCTGCGGCAGATGCCCGGCGCGCGCCTCTTCTGGATCATCGCCGCGATCATCGTCGCCATCAATGTCTGGCAACGGCGCAACGGCGCGGAGCGTCCGACATGAGCGGCCTGCTGCACAGCGGCGCGCGCCTTGTGGTCGGGCGGGTCGGGCTGTCGGGCCTGCGGATGGGGGCGGCGCTAAT